>NZ_CP012881.1:3000000-3266118 GCF_002224265.1 Vibrio vulnificus NBRC 15645 = ATCC 27562 | reverse complement strand
TGGCGACAGCAAAGTAGAAAGCTTCACGGTGAGTCGGTAGACGGCACACCGCAAGTCGTGAAAGTGACCATCAATGGCACGAACGATGCGGCGACGATCGCAGGCGACACAGCGGTCGTGGCGGATGAAACCGATGCGGCGTTGACCTTGAGCGGCACCTGACCTCAGAAGATGTGGACAACACCGACAACAGCTTCACCGCGAAGACCATCGAGCACCAACGGCACGTTCAGCATCGACGCCAATGGCGCGTGGACGTTCGTGGCGAACAGTGCGTTCAATGAGATGAATGTTGGCGACAGCAAAGTAGAAAGCTTCACGGTGACGTCGGTAGACGGCACACCGCAAGTCGTGAAAGTGACCATCAATGGCACGAACGATGCGGCGACGATCGCAGGCGACACAGCGTCGTGGCGGATGAAACCGATGCGGCGTTGACCTTGAGCGGCACCTTGACCTCAGAAGATGTGGACAACACCGACAACAGCTTCACCGCGAAGACCATCGAAGGCACCAACGGCACGTTCAGCATCGACGCCAATGGCGCGTGACGTTCGTGGCGAACAGTGCGTTCAATGAGATGAATGTTGGCGACAGCAAAGTAGAAAGCTTCACGGTGACGTCGGTAGACGGCACACCGCAAGTCGTGAAAGTGACCATCAATGGCACGAACGATGCGGCGACGATCGCAGGCGACACAGCGGTCGTGGCGGATGAAACCGATGCGGCGTTGACCTTGAGCGGCACCTTGACCTCAGAAGATGTGGACAACACCGACAACAGCTTCACCGCGAAGACCATCGAAGGCACCAACGGCACGTTCAGCATCGACGCCAATGGCGCGTGGACGTTCGTGGCGAACAGTGCGTTCAATGAGATGAATGTTGGCGACAGCAAAGTAGAAAGCTTCACGGTGACGTCGGTAGACGGCACACCGCAAGTCGTGAAAGTGACCATCAATGGCACGAACGATGCGGCGACGATCGCAGGCGACACAGCGGTCGTGGCGGATGAAACCGATGCGGCGTTGACCTTGAGCGGCACCTTGACCTCAGAAGATGTGGACAACACCGACAACAGCTTCACCGCGAAGACCATCGAAGGCACCAACGGCACGTTCAGCATCGACGCCAATGGCGCGTGGACGTTCGTGGCGAACAGTGCTTCAATGAGATGAATGTTGGCGACAGCAAAGTAGAAAGCTTCACGGTGACGTCGGTAGACGGCACACCGCAAGTCGTGAAAGTGACCATCAATGGCACGAACGATGCGGCGACGATCGCAGGCGACACAGCGGTCGTGGCGGATGAAACCGATGCGGCGTTGACCTTGAGCGGCACCTTGACCTCAGAAGATGTGGACAACACCGACAACAGCTTCACCGCGAAGACCATCGAAGGCACCAACGGCACGTTCAGCATCGACGCCAATGGCGCGTGGACGTTCGTGGCGAACAGTGCGTTCAATGAGATGAATGTTGGCGACAGCAAAGTAGAAAGCTTCACGGTGACGTCGGTAGACGGCACACCGCAAGTCGTGAAAGTGACCATCAATGGCACGAACGATGCGGCGACGATCGCAGGCGACACAGCGGTCGTGGCGGATGAAACCGATGCGGCGTTGACCTTGAGCGGCACCTTGACCTCAGAAGATGTGGACAACACCGACAACAGCTTCACCGCGAAGACCATCGAAGGCACCAACGGCACGTTCAGCATCGACGCCAATGGCGCGTGGACGTTCGTGGCGAACAGTGCGTTCAATGAGATGAATGTTGGCGACAGCAAAGTAGAAAGCTTCACGGTGACGTCGGTAGACGGCACACCGCAAGTCGTGAAAGTGACCATCAATGGCACGAACGATGCGGCGACGATCGCAGGCGACACAGCGGTCGTGGCGGATGAAACCGATGCGGCGTTGACCTTGAGCGGCACCTTGACCTCAGAAGATGTGGACAACACCGACAACAGCTTCACCGCGAAGACCATCGAAGGCACCAACGGCACGTTCAGCATCGACGCCAATGGCGCGTGGACGTTCGTGGCGAACAGTGCGTTCAATGAGATGAATGTTGGCGACAGCAAAGTAGAAAGCTTCACGGTGACGTCGGTAGACGGCACACCGCAAGTCGTGAAAGTGACCATCAATGGCACGAACGATGCGGCGACGATCGCAGGCGACACAGCGGTCGTGGCGGATGAAACCGATGCGGCGTTGACCTTGAGCGGCACCTTGACCTCAGAAGATGTGGACAACACCGACAACAGCTTCACCGCGAAGACCATCGAAGGCACCAACGGCACGTTCAGCATCGACGCCAATGCGCGCGTGGACGTTCGTGGCGAACAGTGCGTTCAATGAGATGAATGTTGGCGACAGCAAAGTAGAAAGCTTCACGGTGACGTCGGTAGACGGCACACCGCAAGTCGTGAAAGTGACCATCAATGGCACGAACGATGCGGCGACGATCGCAGGCGACACAGCGGTCGTGGCGGATGAAACCGATGCGGCGTTGACCTTGAGCGGCACCTTGACCTCAGAAGATGTGGACAACACCGACAACAGCTTCACCGCGAAGACCATCGAAGGCACCAACGGCACGTTCAGCATCGACGCCAATGGCGCGTGGACGTTCGTGGCGAACAGTGCGTTCAATGAGATGAATGTTGGCGACAGCAAAGTAGAAAGCTTCACGGTGACGTCGGTAGACGGCACACCGCAAGTCGTGAAAGTGACCATCAATGGCACGAACGATGCGGCGACGATCGCAGGCGACACAGCGGTCGTGGCGGATGAAACCGATGCGGCGTTGACCTTGAGCGGCACCTTGACCTCAGAAGATGTGGACAACACCGACAACAGCTTCACCGCGAAGACCATCGAAGGCACCAACGGCACGTTCAGCATCGACGCCAATGGCGCGTGGACGTTCGTGGCGAACAGTGCGTTCAATGAGATGAATGTTGGCGACAGCAAAGTAGAAAGCTTCACGGTGACGTCGGTAGACGGCACACCGCAAGTCGTGAAAGTGACCATCAATGGCACGAACGATGCGGCGACGATCGCAGGCGACACAGCGGTCGTGGCGGATGAAACCGATGCGGCGTTGACCTTGAGCGGCACCTTGACCTCAGAAGATGTGGACAACACCGACAACAGCTTCACCGCGAAGACCATCGAAGGCACCAACGGCACGTTCAGCATCGACGCCAATGGCGCGTGGACGTTCGTGCGAACAGTGCGTTCAATGAGATGAATGTTGGCGACAGCAAAGTAGAAAGCTTCACGGTGACGTCGGTAGACGGCACACCGCAAGTCGTGAAAGTGACCATCAATGGCACGAACGATGCGGCGACGATCGCAGGCGACACAGCGGTCGTGGCGGATGAAACCGATGCGGCGTTGACCTTGAGCGGCACCTTGACCTCAGAAGATGTGGACAACACCGACAACAGCTTCACCGCGAAGACCATCGAAGGCACCAACGGCACGTTCAGCATCGACGCCAATGGCGCGTGGACGTTCGTGGCGAACAGTGCGTTCAATGAGATGAATGTTGGCGACAGCAAAGTAGAAAGCTTCACGGTGACGTCGGTAGACGGCACACCGCAAGTCGTGAAAGTGACCATCAATGGCACGAACGATGCGGCGACGATCGCAGGCGACACAGCGGTCGTGGCGGATGAAACCGATGCGGCGTTGACCTTGAGCGGCACCTTGACCTCAGAAGATGTGGACAACACCGACAACAGCTTCACCGCGAAGACCATCGAAGGCACCAACGGCACGTTCAGCATCGACGCCAATGGCGCGTGGACGTTCGTGGCGAACAGTGCGTTCAATGAGATGAATGTTGGCGACAGCAAAGTAGAAAGCTTCACGGTGACGTCGGTAGACGGCACACCGCAAGTCGTGAAAGTGACCATCAATGGCACGAACGATGCGGCGACGATCGCAGGCGACACAGCGGTCGTGGCGGATGAAACCGATGCGGCGTTGACCTTGAGCGGCACCTTGACCTCAGAAGATGTGGACAACACCGACAACAGCTTCACCGCGAAGACCATCGAAGGCACCAACGGCACGTTCAGCATCGACGCCAATGGCGCGTGGACGTTCGTGGCGAACAGTGCGTTCAATGAGATGAATGTTGGCGACAGCAAAGTAGAAAGCTTCACGGTGACGTCGGTAGACGGCACACCGCAAGTCGTGAAAGTGACCATCAATGGCACGAACGATGCGGCGACGATCGCAGGCGACACAGCGGTCGTGGCGGATGAAACCGATGCGGCGTTGACCTTGAGCGGCACCTTGACCTCAGAAGATGTGGACAACACCGACAACAGCTTCACCGCGAAGACCATCGAAGGCACCAACGGCACGTTCAGCATCGACGCCAATGGCGCGTGGACGTTCGTGGCGAACAGTGCGTTCAATGAGATGAATGTTGGCGACAGCAAAGTAGAAAGCTTCACGGTGACGTCGGTAGACGGCACACCGCAAGTCGTGAAAGTGACCATCAATGGCACGAACGATGCGGCGACGATCGCAGGCGACACAGCGGTCGTGGCGGATGAAACCGATGCGGCGTTGACCTTGAGCGGCACCTTGACCTCAGAAGATGTGGACAACACCGACAACAGCTTCACCGCGAAGACCATCGAAGGCACCAACGGCACGTTCAGCATCGACGCCAATGGCGCGTGGACGTTCGTGGCGAACAGTGCGTTCAATGAGATGAATGTTGGCGACAGCAAAGTAGAAAGCTTCACGGTGACGTCGGTAGACGGCACACCGCAAGTCGTGAAAGTGACCATCAATGGCACGAACGATGCGGCGACGATCGCAGGCGACACAGCGGTCGTGGCGGATGAAACCGATGCGGCGTTGACCTTGAGCGGCACCTTGACCTCAGAAGATGTGGACAACACCGACAACAGCTTCACCGCGAAGACCATCGAAGGCACCAACGGCACGTTCAGCATCGACGCCAATGGCGCGTGGACGTTCGTGGCGAACAGTGCGTTCAATGAGATGAATGTTGGCGACAGCAAAGTAGAAAGCTTCACGGTGACGTCGGTAGACGGCACACCGCAAGTCGTGAAAGTGACCATCAATGGCACGAACGATGCGGCGACGATCGCAGGCGACACAGCGGTCGTGGCGGATGAAACCGATGCGGCGTTGACCTTGAGCGGCACCTTGACCTCAGAAGATGTGGACAACACCGACAACAGCTTCACCGCGAAGACCATCGAAGGCACCAACGGCACGTTCAGCATCGACGCCAATGGCGCGTGGACGTTCGTGGCGAACAGTGCGTTCAATGAGATGAATGTTGGCGACAGCAAAGTAGAAAGCTTCACGGTGACGTCGGTAGACGGCACACCGCAAGTCGTGAAAGTGACCATCAATGGCACGAACGATGCGGCGACGATCGCAGGCGACACAGCGGTCGTGGCGGATGAAACCGATGCGGCGTTGACCTTGAGCGGCACCTTGACCTCAGAAGATGTGGACAACACCGACAACAGCTTCACCGCGAAGACCATCGAAGGCACCAACGGCACGTTCAGCATCGACGCCAATGGCGCGTGGACGTTCGTGGCGAACAGTGCGTTCAATGAGATGAATGTTGGCGACAGCAAAGTAGAAAGCTTCACGGTGACGTCGGTAGACGGCACACCGCAAGTCGTGAAAGTGACCATCAATGGCACGAACGATGCGGCGACGATCGCAGGCGACACAGCGGTCGTGGCGGATGAAACCGATGCGGCGTTGACCTTGAGCGGCACCTTGACCTCAGAAGATGTGGACAACACCGACAACAGCTTCACCGCGAAGACCATCGAAGGCACCAACGGCACGTTCAGCATCGACGCCAATGGCGCGTGGACGTTCGTGGCGAACAGTGCGTTCAATGAGATGAATGTTGGCGACAGCAAAGTAGAAAGCTTCACGGTGACGTCGGTAGACGGCACACCGCAAGTCGTGAAAGTGACCATCAATGGCACGAACGATGCGGCGACGATCGCAGGCGACACAGCGGTCGTGGCGGATGAAACCGATGCGGCGTTGACCTTGAGCGGCACCTTGACCTCAGAAGATGTGGACAACACCGACAACAGCTTCACCGCGAAGACCATCGAAGGCACCAACGGCACGTTCAGCATCGACGCCAATGGCGCGTGGACGTTCGTGGCGAACAGTGCGTTCAATGAGATGAATGTTGGCGACAGCAAAGTAGAAAGCTTCACGGTGACGTCGGTAGACGGCACACCGCAAGTCGTGAAAGTGACCATCAATGGCACGAACGATGCGGCGACGATCGCAGGCGACACAGCGGTCGTGGCGGATGAAACCGATGCGGCGTTGACCTTGAGCGGCACCTTGACCTCAGAAGATGTGGACAACACCGACAACAGCTTCACCGCGAAGACCATCGAAGGCACCAACGGCACGTTCAGCATCGACGCCAATGGCGCGTGGACGTTCGTGGCGAACAGTGCGTTCAATGAGATGAATGTTGGCGACAGCAAAGTAGAAAGCTTCACGGTGACGTCGGTAGACGGCACACCGCAAGTCGTGAAAGTGACCATCAATGGCACGAACGATGCGGCGACGATCGCAGGCGACACAGCGGTCGTGGCGGATGAAACCGATGCGGCGTTGACCTTGAGCGGCACCTTGACCTCAGAAGATGTGGACAACACCGACAACAGCTTCACCGCGAAGACCATCGAAGGCACCAACGGCACGTTCAGCATCGACGCCAATGGCGCGTGGACGTTCGTGGCGAACAGTGCGTTCAATGAGATGAATGTTGGCGACAGCAAAGTAGAAAGCTTCACGGTGACGTCGGTAGACGGCACACCGCAAGTCGTGAAAGTGACCATCAATGGCACGAACGATGCGGCGACGATCGCAGGCGACACAGCGGTCGTGGCGGATGAAACCGATGCGGCGTTGACCTTGAGCGGCACCTTGACCTCAGAAGATGTGGACAACACCGACAACAGCTTCACCGCGAAGACCATCGAAGGCACCAACGGCACGTTCAGCATCGACGCCAATGGCGCGTGGACGTTCGTGGCGAACAGTGCGTTCAATGAGATGAATGTTGGCGACAGCAAAGTAGAAAGCTTCACGGTGACGTCGGTAGACGGCACACCGCAAGTCGTGAAAGTGACCATCAATGGCACGAACGATGCGGCGACGATCGCAGGCGACACAGCGGTCGTGGCGGATGAAACCGATGCGGCGTTGACCTTGAGCGGCACCTTGACCTCAGAAGATGTGGACAACACCGACAACAGCTTCACCGCGAAGACCATCGAAGGCACCAACGGCACGTTCAGCATCGACGCCAATGGCGCGTGGACGTTCGTGGCGAACAGTGCGTTCAATGAGATGAATGTTGGCGACAGCAAAGTAGAAAGCTTCACGGTGACGTCGGTAGACGGCACACCGCAAGTCGTGAAAGTGACCATCAATGGCACGAACGATGCGGCGACGATCGCAGGCGACACAGCGGTCGTGGCGGATGAAACCGATGCGGCGTTGACCTTGAGCGGCACCTTGACCTCAGAAGATGTGGACAACACCGACAACAGCTTCACCGCGAAGACCATCGAAGGCACCAACGGCACGTTCAGCATCGACGCCAATGGCGCGTGGACGTTCGTGGCGAACAGTGCGTTCAATGAGATGAATGTTGGCGACAGCAAAGTAGAAAGCTTCACGGTGACGTCGGTAGACGGCACACCGCAAGTCGTGAAAGTGACCATCAATGGCACGAACGATGCGGCGACGATCGCAGGCGACACAGCGGTCGTGGCGGATGAAACCGATGCGGCGTTGACCTTGAGCGGCACCTTGACCTCAGAAGATGTGGACAACACCGACAACAGCTTCACCGCGAAGACCATCGAAGGCACCAACGGCACGTTCAGCATCGACGCCAATGGCGCGTGGACGTTCGTGGCGAACAGTGCGTTCAATGAGATGAATGTTGGCGACAGCAAAGTAGAAAGCTTCACGGTGACGTCGGTAGACGGCACACCGCAAGTCGTGAAAGTGACCATCAATGGCACGAACGATGCGGCGACGATCGCAGGCGACACAGCGGTCGTGGCGGATGAAACCGATGCGGCGTTGACCTTGAGCGGCACCTTGACCTCAGAAGATGTGGACAACACCGACAACAGCTTCACCGCGAAGACCATCGAAGGCACCAACGGCACGTTCAGCATCGACGCCAATGGCGCGTGGACGTTCGTGGCGAACAGTGCGTTCAATGAGATGAATGTTGGCGACAGCAAAGTAGAAAGCTTCACGGTGACGTCGGTAGACGGCACACCGCAAGTCGTGAAAGTGACCATCAATGGCACGAACGATGCGGCGACGATCGCAGGCGACACAGCGGTCGTGGCGGATGAAACCGATGCGGCGTTGACCTTGAGCGGCACCTTGACCTCAGAAGATGTGGACAACACCGACAACAGCTTCACCGCGAAGACCATCGAAGGCACCAACGGCACGTTCAGCATCGACGCCAATGGCGCGTGGACGTTCGTGGCGAACAGTGCGTTCAATGAGATGAATGTTGGCGACAGCAAAGTAGAAAGCTTCACGGTGACGTCGGTAGACGGCACACCGCAAGTCGTGAAAGTGACCATCAATGGCACGAACGATGCGGCGACGATCGCAGGCGACACAGCGGTCGTGGCGGATGAAACCGATGCGGCGTTGACCTTGAGCGGCACCTTGACCTCAGAAGATGTGGACAACACCGACAACAGCTTCACCGCGAAGACCATCGAAGGCACCAACGGCACGTTCAGCATCGACGCCAATGGCGCGTGGACGTTCGTGGCGAACAGTGCGTTCAATGAGATGAATGTTGGCGACAGCAAAGTAGAAAGCTTCACGGTGACGTCGGTAGACGGCACACCGCAAGTCGTGAAAGTGACCATCAATGGCACGAACGATGCGGCGACGATCGCAGGCGACACAGCGGTCGTGGCGGATGAAACCGATGCGGCGTTGACCTTGAGCGGCACCTTGACCTCAGAAGATGTGGACAACACCGACAACAGCTTCACCGCGAAGACCATCGAAGGCACCAACGGCACGTTCAGCATCGACGCCAATGGCGCGTGGACGTTCGTGGCGAACAGTGCGTTCAATGAGATGAATGTTGGCGACAGCAAAGTAGAAAGCTTCACGGTGACGTCGGTAGACGGCACACCGCAAGTCGTGAAAGTGACCATCAATGGCACGAACGATGCGGCGACGATCGCAGGCGACACAGCGGTCGTGGCGGATGAAACCGATGCGGCGTTGACCTTGAGCGGCACCTTGACCTCAGAAGATGTGGACAACACCGACAACAGCTTCACCGCGAAGACCATCGAAGGCACCAACGGCACGTTCAGCATCGACGCCAATGGCGCGTGGACGTTCGTGGCGAACAGTGCGTTCAATGAGATGAATGTTGGCGACAGCAAAGTAGAAAGCTTCACGGTGACGTCGGTAGACGGCACACCGCAAGTCGTGAAAGTGACCATCAATGGCACGAACGATGCGGCGACGATCGCAGGCGACACAGCGGTCGTGGCGGATGAAACCGATGCGGCGTTGACCTTGAGCGGCACCTTGACCTCAGAAGATGTGGACAACACCGACAACAGCTTCACCGCGAAGACCATCGAAGGCACCAACGGCACGTTCAGCATCGACGCCAATGGCGCGTGGACGTTCGTGGCGAACAGTGCGTTCAATGAGATGAATGTTGGCGACAGCAAAGTAGAAAGCTTCACGGTGACGTCGGTAGACGGCACACCGCAAGTCGTGAAAGTGACCATCAATGGCACGAACGATGCGGCGACGATCGCAGGCGACACAGCGGTCGTGGCGGATGAAACCGATGCGGCGTTGACCTTGAGCGGCACCTTGACCTCAGAAGATGTGGACAACACCGACAACAGCTTCACCGCGAAGACCATCGAAGGCACCAACGGCACGTTCAGCATCGACGCCAATGGCGCGTGGACGTTCGTGGCGAACAGTGCGTTCAATGAGATGAATGTTGGCGACAGCAAAGTAGAAAGCTTCACGGTGACGTCGGTAGACGGCACACCGCAAGTCGTGAAAGTGACCATCAATGGCACGAACGATGCGGCGACGATCGCAGGCGACACAGCGGTCGTGGCGGATGAAACCGATGCGGCGTTGACCTTGAGCGGCACCTTGACCTCAGAAGATGTGGACAACACCGACAACAGCTTCACCGCGAAGACCATCGAAGGCACCAACGGCACGTTCAGCATCGACGCCAATGGCGCGTGGACGTTCGTGGCGAACAGTGCGTTCAATGAGATGAATGTTGGCGACAGCAAAGTAGAAAGCTTCACGGTGACGTCGGTAGACGGCACACCGCAAGTCGTGAAAGTGACCATCAATGGCACGAACGATGCGGCGACGATCGCAGGCGACACAGCGGTCGTGGCGGATGAAACCGATGCGGCGTTGACCTTGAGCGGCACCTTGACCTCAGAAGATGTGGACAACACCGACAACAGCTTCACCGCGAAGACCATCGAAGGCACCAACGGCACGTTCAGCATCGACGCCAATGGCGCGTGGACGTTCGTGGCGAACAGTGCGTTCAATGAGATGAATGTTGGCGACAGCAAAGTAGAAAGCTTCACGGTGACGTCGGTAGACGGCACACCGCAAGTCGTGAAAGTGACCATCAATGGCACGAACGATGCGGCGACGATCGCAGGCGACACAGCGGTCGTGGCGGATGAAACCGATGCGGCGTTGACCTTGAGCGGCACCTTGACCTCAGAAGATGTGGACAACACCGACAACAGCTTCACCGCGAAGACCATCGAAGGCACCAACGGCACGTTCAGCATCGACGCCAATGGCGCGTGGACGTTCGTGGCGAACAGTGCGTTCAATGAGATGAATGTTGGCGACAGCAAAGTAGAAAGCTTCACGGTGACGTCGGTAGACGGCACACCGCAAGTCGTGAAAGTGACCATCAATGGCACGAACGATGCGGCGACGATCGCAGGCGACACAGCGGTCGTGGCGGATGAAACCGATGCGGCGTTGACCTTGAGCGGCACCTTGACCTCAGAAGATGTGGACAACACCGACAACAGCTTCACCGCGAAGACCATCGAAGGCACCAACGGCACGTTCAGCATCGACGCCAATGGCGCGTGGACGTTCGTGGCGAACAGTGCGTTCAATGAGATGAATGTTGGCGACAGCAAAGTAGAAAGCTTCACGGTGACGTCGGTAGACGGCACACCGCAAGTCGTGAAAGTGACCATCAATGGCACGAACGATGCGGCGACGATCGCAGGCGACACAGCGGTCGTGGCGGATGAAACCGATGCGGCGTTGACCTTGAGCGGCACCTTGACCTCAGAAGATGTGGACAACACCGACAACAGCTTCACCGCGAAGACCATCGAAGGCACCAACGGCACGTTCAGCATCGACGCCAATGGCGCGTGGACGTTCGTGGCGAACAGTGCGTTCAATGAGATGAATGTTGGCGACAGCAAAGTAGAAAGCTTCACGGTGACGTCGGTAGACGGCACACCGCAAGTCGTGAAAGTGACCATCAATGGCACGAACGATGCGCCAATGGTCGAACTAGCTAACCAAGTACCAATTTCAACCCTAGAAGATAATTCGGTATTCCTTGAGTGGTCTTCGTTTGGTATTTCTGACGTAGATTCGCCGGAGTCCTCTCTGGGACTTGAAATAACATCGCTACCTAGTGATGGGCTGCTTGAGTATCTTGGCAGCGATGGTAGCTGGTACAGTGTGAGTGTTGGACAGACTATAGAGAAATCACAGTTTGATTCTAATGCTGTTCGTTTTACTCCTGACGAAAATGAGTCTGGCTATGATGGTCATTCGACAGATGGGGTAGGCGACCAGAAACAGGACTATGCAGAAATTGGTTTTAAACCAAGTGATGGTTTAAATACTGGCGAAGAAGCGACGATAGCGATTAACGTAACGCCAGTTGCAGATACTCCAGTTATTTATACTTCAACTAGTGGTATCCAGTTGCCATCTCAAGACTTCAATGTCTCTACGTGGTCCGGAGTCGATCTCGGTTCTAATGGTAACGGTGTTAACGCTCAACTCCTCATTACGACTATTGATAGTCTTGACCGCGATGATGCAACGTCGTCCACAATGAGTAACGTTGAGGATACGGCAAGTAATGCAACTCCAAAAGATAACGCAGTTCTTGTTACGGGTTAATTTATTTAGAAGCAGGCAAGTCTTACGACTTTGTTGGTACTGGTGATGATAGTTTAGCTATTAAGGTTGGTGGAGATTTAGTTGATCAAGCTCGTTGGGGGTAAATTACGGTCATATTCCAAGTGGTAATCCGTTTGTACCAGCAGTTTCTGGTTTTTATCCGATTGAGATTTACCATCACAATCAGAGCGGTGCAGGTAACTTTGATGTCAATGTATCAGTTGACGGTGCAACACCAGTTAATTTAGACAACCAGAATTTTGGAATTGTCAGTGACATTTCCAAGTTGGACAGTACGGGTTTACGAACTTCTGAGTTGCAAGATGTTAATGGTTCGCATGTTTATAAAGTGTTTGAAACGAATGAAGGCTTGCAAGATACTTGGATACCTCTAACTAGTGTAACTGTTGCTCAGCAAGACACTGATGGCTCTGAGACTTTAGTTGTTAATATTAGTGGTCTTCCTGCTGGCGCTAAGTTTACTGATGGCAAGAGCGTGTTAGTTTCAGATGGCGAGTCGAGCGAATATAGTGTTACGGGGTGGGATCTAGATAATATTTTTGTGTTGCCACCGTCTGGCACCAGTGATGACTTCACGATTCATATCGACGCTATATCATCGGAAAAGGATTCAAATAGCTCAGCTCATAACTCAATACAGATTGATGTTAATGTACATGAAAATGCGCCAACCATTGCCATAAACGACAGAGCTGTAACCCAAGAAGACATTAAAGTTTCCGGTAATGTTTTGGACAATGACTCTGATGACGATAATGTTCTTTCAGTTGTAACAGTCGAAGTTAACAATCAGGTATACGGCGCAGGTGAAGTAGTGCAACTTGCTGAAGGCAAGCTAGTTGTTAACCGTGATGGTAGCTATGAGTTTGAGCCTGCAGATAACTGGTCTGGGACGTTGTCCCCGGTGTATTACACCACTAACACAGGTACTAGCGCTATTTTGACGGTTGAAGTCACTGCTGTGGCGGATAAACCTATTGTTTCTATTAATATGTTAGGGGAACCAAGCGCAGATTATTCCGGGTATAAGACTTTTGGCATTAGTTACGAAGACTTTTTTACAGGTAATTTTGATAAAACTAAGTTTGGTATACAAAATTCAATCACTGATTCAAGTTCGGCTTTAGAAGTTGTTTATGGTTCTGATAAAAATGACTATATCGTATCGAGTCATGGCGGTGGTGATAGTATCTATGGAGCTCATTACACGAATTTGCAAAGTGATGACAGTGATATTTTGGTGGGGAGCGAACTTGACAAAAATGATATTAGAGGCGGTTTGGGTAATGATGTTCTAGTTGCAGGTCACTCTAGTGATGCACTATACGGCCGTGATCACTATACACTTAATGGTTCCAATGGTTTAGGAGACGTAGCCGTACTTCAAGGTAGTCTGGATGATTATACAATTACTCACTCTGTAACCTATGAAGCAAATGGTGATATCAAAGAAGTAATCTATGAGTTTTTGAAAGAGGGGC
The DNA here is from genome assembly GCF_002224265.1 of Vibrio vulnificus NBRC 15645 = ATCC 27562. NCBI lineage: Bacteria > Pseudomonadati > Pseudomonadota > Gammaproteobacteria > Vibrionales > Vibrionaceae > Vibrio > Vibrio vulnificus. The sequence goes on along the minus strand of NZ_CP012881.1, from coordinate 3,252,313 downwards.
AGCCGTTCCTACGCGCCTTCACAACATCGACTTGCTTCAGCTAGACGATGGTATTTATCGCCTTGATCCTGTAGCAGGAATTGTTCTACCGGCGACGCCTACCTTTACTACTTATTCTCTTGATATCGATGTTGCACTAGTTGATACAGATGGAAGTGAGTCAATTACTGGTGTTGAACTTTCAGGTTTAATAGAAGGAACTGAAATTTACAGTGGTAATGGTGACTTACTTGGGACTGCTAATGGTAATGGTGTTATTTATGTTCAAGGTGCTTGGGACAATGGAGATACGTATCAAGTAAAAGTGCCTGGTGCTGCTACAGGTCAATTGAATCTATCAGTAACAGCTACTTCTGTGGAAGCAAGTAACAGTAGTATAGCTGAGGGAGCTGACTCAATTCAGCTAAGCATGTTTGAAAGTCATGAAGCGATTGATGGAGTTCAAAATGAAACTTTTGGGTCAAACCACGATATTGCTGTAGGGGATCTCCAAGGAACGGTGATCGTTCCTGGCCAAAGTTATAACATCGCCTTTATGATTGATACCTCGGGAAGTGTTAGTTCTGATGACTTATCGACGATTAAAAAACAACTTGCGACAGTGTTTGGAGAGCTAAAAAACAACCTGAAAGAAAATTCGGGTTCTGTAAACCTATTCCTTGTTGACTTCGACAATCCATCAAGACAATCAATCTCTGTAGATCTTAGTGATGCAGATGCACTTACTAAGCTACAACAGGTTCTTGATAGTATGACATCTGGAGGTGGTACCAATTATGAAGATGTATTTAATACAACGTCTAACTGGTTCTTGAGCGATGTGACTCAATCTAACGTGGGTGCGAGTAATGTTGCGTATTTCATCACAGATGGTAAAGCCACTGCATATAATGAAACAGTGACATCAAGTGGCTGGACTCTCTATATTGATGGAAACTACACGACGTTGGAGAATTATGTTAGTCAAATAGCAACACCATTGAACAGTGAGGTAACATTTACAAGTGTAATTCATAGTAGTAACCAGAATTACGATGCTTTAAGAATCCATCCTGACGGAAATATCGAGTACCGACACAATGGTATTTGGAAAGAATCCGCTTATGATATGAGGCCTAATGGTGAAAGTGGATTTGAGCTTGTTAGATTAATTGATGGTTCAACTGTAGACCAAATTGACTACCAGCAAGGACTTGATGCTTTCCATAAGCTGACTAATGTAACCGTTGAAGCGATTGGCCTCGGAAGCAATGTATCAACAAGCTATTTAGATGACTTTGATACAGATGGCTCTATATCGAATAATCTCAATGTGTCAGATTTGGCTGATACTATTCTTGGCAAAATAGAGACGTTAGCACCAACAACAGATACATTTGATGGTGGTTTAGGCAATGATATTTTATTTGGCGATTCAGTAGTATTTGCAGGAGTTTCAGGTCAAGGTTACGAAGCAATTGAAGGTTATGTTGCAAGTAAGCTGGGAGTAGATAATGTTACTGACTCACAAGTCCATCAATATATACGAGAACATGTTACTGATTTTGATATCAATGCAGAAAACCACCAAGATGACATATTAATTGGGAACACAGGTAATGATATTTTATTTGGCCAAGGTGGTAATGATACCCTCGATGGTGGAGTCGGAAAAGATACATTAATAGGTGGCATAGGTAATGATATTCTCACTGGTGGGGGTGATGCAGATATCTTTAAGTGGACAACGATGGAGCATGCTAAAGATAGCGTTACGGACTTCAACGTGTCGCAAGGCGATAAGCTGGATCTAGCGGATCTCTTTGACGATATGTCTAAAGCTGATATCGATACCTTGCTGGCCGATCTCGGTAGTGGTGACAATCAAGGGGCGGTAGGAAACGTGTCTATTAGCGTTTCCGATGATGCGAGTGCATCACACCTCACTATCGTCAAAGGAGGACAAACCTTAACGATTGACTTTGATGGTGCGACGGCAGCGGATATCACCAGCAGTTTGATGGATAACCTAAACCATTTAAAGGACTAAAATAATGAAAACCGGAGCTTGTATAAGCTCCGGTTTTTTGTGCTGTCTGCAATTTGGTCTAAGCAACCTGTAATATAAGTAAGTTGCAATAAAAAAAGAGCTTCGATTTTGTCGAGGCTCTTTTTTTAAAGTGCGATTCAGAATTTACAACACCTTACACGCAAACCCTTTGAGGTAGAAGCCTTCAGGGTAAGCGGTGTCGGTTGGGTGATCGGCAGCTTGCTCGAATCGTTCAACAAACTTAACGCTTCGGCCTGCATCCACTGCTGCATCGGCGATGATTTTTTGGAATAGTACTTGGTCCATCAAGCCTGAGCATGAGTAGGTTAGTAGAGTGCCGCCTGGATTCAGTATTTGCATGGCCAACATGTTGATGTCTTTATAGCCACGACATGCGCCATTGAGCTGCGCTTTGCTTTCAGCAAACTTTGGTGGATCCATGATCACCACGTCAAACTTGGTACCCTGATCGCGATATTCACGCAAAAGTTTGAAGACATCGGCGTTTAGGAAAACCGCGCGTTTCTTGGAGATATCGAACTCATTGAGCTCAGCATTAAACTTTGCCGTGTCCAATGCCGGTTGCGAGACGTCGGCATTGATCACTCGTTTAGCACCGCCTTTTAAAGCGTAAAGCCCAAAGCCGCCGGTGTAAGAGAAGCAGTTAAGAACCTCTTTGTCTTTGACGTATTTCATCGCTTGTTGGCGGCTATCACGCTGATCAAGGTAGAAACCGGTTTTGTGCCCACCGACAATATCAACGCTAATTTTTACGCCGTTTTCTTCGATAACGACTGATTTTGGTGGCATTTCACCGTGTAAAACGCCAGTTGTTTCTTGGAGGCCTTCTTTCTTACGTACGGAAACATCTGAGCGCTCGTACACATTGCAGTCAGGGAAAACTTCAATTAATGCGTCAACAATATTTTGCTTTTGATGTTCGGCGCCAGCACTGAGAAGTTGGCAGACGAAGAAATTTTGGTAACGGTCAATGGTCACACCAGGCATGCCATCAGATTCTGCTGCAATAAGGCGGTAGCCAGTTAAGCCATCTCGCTCAATCACATCTTCGCGAAGAAGTTGAGCGTCTTGGATGCGTTTTACAAAAAACGCTTTGTTAATATCTTGCTTTTCAAAGCTCCATACGCGAGCACGAATTTGAGATTCAGGAGAATAGGCTGCTTTGGCTAACCATTTGCCATCGTGACCATAAACATCAACGGTTTCTCCTAGTTGTGGATTACCTTCGACTCTATCGATCCCACGAGAAAAGATCCAAGGGTGGCGTCTAACAACAGACTTCTCACGACCTTTGACTAAATAGATGGCAGCAGACATTGAAATTCTCTTAAGCAAAAATGAAAGTGGGGTATTTTCAAGGAATCAGAGTAGAAAAGCAAATAGCAAAAAGGCCGCATTGGCGGCCTTTGCTTAGTTTGAGCGCATTTTATGCTTTCAATCCGGTAAGTAACCTTTCCATTGCATCACTCTGATTTCTTAGTTGCTCGACATTACGCGAGGTCATGTTGATCATTTCGCATACGTTATTGGACTGCATCCGAATCTCTTCCACACTTGCTGCGATATTATCGGCAACCACACCTTGCTCTTCAGCGGCGGTCGCAATCTGAGTGCTGCTGTCTGAAATGGTTTGGTTTTTATCTGCTAGAGAAGCAATCTCATGATTGACTTCCGACATCAAGGTTTGGCCTTGGTTAGCATTATTTACCGTCACTTCCATCAGTTTGGTGAGTGACTGGCTGTTACGCTGTAATGCTTCAATCATCGCTTGGATCTCAACCGTTGCTTGTTGAGTTCGTCCTGCTAGAGCGCGAACTTCATCGGCCACCACGGCGAAACCACGACCTTGTTCGCCTGCACGGGCTGCTTCAATTGCCGCGTTCAATGCAAGTAGGTTGGTTTGCTCTGAAATGCCGTTGATGGTGGTGACCACTTCATCGATTTGCGCTGCGTTGGCATCCAGCTCTTCTACCGCCTGAGAAGCGGATTGGATTTCAGACGAGAGTTGAGAAATCGAATTTAAGGTATTTGCCACTTTCACCTGGCCAGATTGAGCAACACTGCGAGCATCTTCCGTTTGTGTGCTCGAATCGTGGGCAAGATTGGCCACTTCGCGAATCGTTGAGGCCATCTGTTCAGTGGCACTCGCCAATGAGTTCAAATGTTCTTGTTGTGAGTTTGAAATATCAGAACTGCTGCAAATCGACTGGTTGAGATCTGAGCTTATTTGTTGCATTAAAGCGACAGACTCTTGGATCGACAGCACCATCTTTTGCTCGCGCTCCGCAACTTTGTCTATAGTGATAGCGATGGTACTGAATTCGTCCCTGACTTGGAAAAAGTTCATTCTCGCTGTGAGATCACCATTGGCAAGCGTACTCAATGCTTTGTTCATTGTGAACATCGCGCCACCAATGAACGTCATAATGTAGTAAACCGCGAGTGCAACAATGAAGAGAGAGACAGAAATTACGGTCCAGTGGACGCTGGAAAGGGCAGTCCATAAGTCTTGCTCATGGGTGGCCACTAAGTTAAATGAGCCATTGAGAACAGAAACCGAACCTGCGCCAGAGCCCAACGCAATGGTGTTGGATGAAGCTAAAATATCCATCACTTGAGAGCGTGATAAGTTGCCGGCTTCGATAAAGTTTTTCATCAATATCAACTCATCTTGATAGAGATGATTGAGCATGGCGTCTGCCGCGTTATCAAGAACGAGCGTAAGGATAAGTAATGCAATCAGAGGAAGTAGGAAAAGCAGATAGAACTTTTCTTGAATTTTTAAATGGATGAGATATTTATCAATCCAACGAAATGGTATTTCTTTCATAATTATTATGCTCTTAGTAACCCACGGTCCTTTGTGGGGTGAATAGACTTAATAAATATATCACTCAAAAAAACGGAGAGGTATACGGATGGCAATAAGATGCGAAAAATTTGTGGTCTCTGGCATAGTTCAAGGGGTGGGATTTCGATACCACACCTCACATCAGGGTCTAAAGCTAAATTTAGTCGGTTATGCAAAGAACTTATATAACGGAGATGTCGAAGTGATAGCTTGTGGTGAACCACTGAAGATAGAAGAGTTTGCCAAATGGTTAGAGCAGGGCCCCAAAACGGCTCGCGTTGATGAGTTTAAAAGAGAAGAAATTACCTGTCGTGATTATCAAGGGTTTGAAATCCTGTAGCTGAGCGCTACAGGATAAGAAGAAGTTATAGGCATTTTGCCGGTTTGGGTAAACCTGCGAGTTTGGTTGCCTGTTTTGCTGGCCCTTCTTTGAAAAGCTTGAAAAGATATTTGCTGTTGCCTTTTTCTGCACCGTGCGATTTTTCCATGGCTTTCACCAACATTCTCACCGCTGGTGAGGTGTTGAATTCCTCATAAAAGTCACGCACAAAGTGGATCACTTCTAGATGAGCATCTGTGAGCTCAATGCCTTCTTGCTCGGCAAGTATCTCAATCATTCCTTCTTCCCACTGAGTGTGGTCTAGTAGGTAGCCTTGAGCATCGGTTTCAATTTGTTTGCCGTTGTAAACGAACATGCGCTATATCCATCGAGTCAATAAAGATGGGTATAGGGTAGCGTACACGTAAGGCGCTTCTCAACAAAAGAATCTCATACTTATGTTGAGCGAAGAAAAAGCGTGCAAATCGGGATTTTGTTTGGCAGATATAAATAGAAAAAGCCCGAAGCAATGCTCCGGGCTTTTGAGTTGATTTAACGCTAAACAATTAGTCGTCGTTCATAATGCCGAGAATACTTAGTAGGCTTGTGAACAAGTTCAAAATGTTTAGGTACATTGAAATCGTTGCACTTACGTAGTTGGTTTCTTCACCACGGACGATACGGCTGGTATCAAATAGGATGAAACCAGAGAAAACCAACGCAGAGACACTACTGATAACAAGCTGACCTAGCGTTGAGCCAACAAAGATGTTGATGATAGCTGCAACGATAACAATGATCAGGCCTGCCATTAAGAAGTTACGCATAAAAGAGAAATCTTTTTTGCTTGTGATGGTATATGCCGAAAGACCTAGAAACACCATACCTGTCAAACCTAGAGCTTGAGCAATAATAGTAGGGCCGCTTGGGATTGAAGCGTAGTAAGTCAGCATTGGACCAAGTGCACCACCCATTAGTGTCGTAAAGACGAATGTCCAAACAATGCCCATTGATGAGTTAATGCTGCGTGGTAGTGCGAAAAATAAAATACCAATCGCAGCAACTTGCATCACAAGTGCCATCATTGGAGAAATACCGATTGCCATAGTTGCAACTGCTGCAATAGCACTGGTTACTAGTGTCATAGAAAGCAGGAAGTACGTGTTTTTCAATACCTTATTGGTTTGAAGAGTACTTTCCATGCTTGAAGTACGGGTAAACATAGGACTGTTCATAATCTTCCTCTTGAGAGTATGTTTAATTTATATGTCTATATATGAGGCCGATCGTTCCAAAAATCAAGCCTGACTTTATTCGTTACTAGCCAAAATGATAGTAGAAATAATGAGTTATGCATTATCCAGTTTGTAACACTTTATTTCCACTATAGACGAAAAAAAGAGGCGTTGAAGACGCCTCTTTTCAGTCGTGCTCACATTAGTGATGCAGAATTTGTGCAAGGAAGTTTTGCGTACGATCGGATTGAGGGTTCTCAAAAAACTCTTTCGGATTGTTTTCTTCAATGATTTCACCGGCATCCATGAAGATAACGCGATCCGCTACTTCTTTGGCAAAGCCCATTTCGTGGGTAACACACAACATGGTCATGCCTTCTTCTGCCAGCTCAACCATGACATCCAATACCTCGCGTACCATCTCTGGGTCGAGTGCAGATGTTGGCTCATCGAAGAGCATGACTTTAGGGCTCATACATAGTGAGCGGGCAATGGCGACTCGCTGCTGCTGACCACCGGAAAGTTGGCCTGGGTACTTATCTGCTTGCTCTGGAATCTTAACCCGTTCAAGGTATTTCATTGCAATGGCTTCCGCTTCTTCTTTAGGCATTTTCTTTACCCAAATTGGTGCCAACGTGCAGTTTTCCAAAACCGTTAGGTGAGGGAAGAGGTTAAAGTGTTGGAAACACATGCCGACTTCTCGCCTTACTGCTTCGATGTTTTTGAGATCTTCGGTTAGTTCAGTACCAGAGACCAGAATTTGCCCTGCTTGGTGTTCTTCCAATCGGTTAATGCAGCGAATCATTGTGGATTTACCGGAACCGGATGGGCCACAGATAACAATCTTTTCGCCTTTTTTAACATTCAGATTGATGTTTTTTAGTACGTGAAACTCACCGTACCACTTATTCATATCCTTCAGTTGGATCATGTAATCTTGTTGTTGCGTCATAATACGTCCTTGAGCTTTCTGAATTATCGTTTGTGACCGGTGTGTAGTTTATTTTCTAGCCATATCGAGTATCTCGACATGCCAAAACAAAATACCCAGAACACTAACGCGACAAATACATAACTTTCTGTAGCAAAACCAAGCCACTCTGGATCGGTGTTTGCGGCTTGTCCAATGCCCAATACATCAAACATACCGATGATCAGCACCAGACTGGTGTCTTTAAAGAGGCCAATAAAGGTGTTTACGATGGACGGAATGGTAATTTTCAGCGCTTGCGGCAGAATAATTAAGCCCATTTTTTTCCAATACGTTAACCCTAGTGCGTCGGCTGCTTCATACTGGCCCTTTGGTATTGCCTGTAAGCCACCACGAACCACCTCAGCCATGTAGGCGGCACTAAACATCACCACACCAATCAATGCGCGGATCAGCTTGTCCGTCTCTGAGCCTTCAGAGAGAAACAGAGGTAGCATCACCGATGCCATAAACAGCACGGTGATTAATGGAACGCCACGCCATACTTCGATATACACCGTACATAAGCTACGAATGATTGGCATATCCGAACGACGACCCAGTGCCAAAGCGACGCCAATCGGTAGTGAAACCACAATACCCACTAATGCAATGATCAAGGTGACCAGCAAGCCGCCCCATTTATGGGTATCAACAACTTCAAGGCCAAACACACCACCGTAAAGAAGTACTGCAACGATAAATGGGTAGATGTTGACAAAGAATAGCCAAATCCACATTCGTTTTGGTGTTTTCTCATAGGCAAGTAGCACAGTGAAAATCGCCAGCGTAATGTAGAACAGGCGAGGGCGCCACAGTTCAGCTTCAGGATAGAAGCCATACATAAACTGATCCCAACGCACGCTGATGAATACCCAACAAGCTCCTTCTCGAGTACAGGCATCCCGTGTGGAACCGACCCAGTCAGCACTTAAAAAAGCCCAATCGGCAATATACCATAAAGCGCTGATAGCAAAGTATGCCAACACCAGCGTCACTACAGAATTGACCGGACTGTTGAATAGATTCTTCCTCATCCAACCGATAACACCTACGGTGTTTGCTGGCGGTGGAAGATCAGGTTGAAATTGATGTACTTTCATCTTATCTCTCCACCAAAGCAACTTTCTTGTTGTAAATGTTCATCAGTGCTGATGTGACCAAACTTAGCGTCAGGTATACCCCCATCGTCATTGCAATGATTTCGATTGCTTGCCCTGTTTGGTTGAGCGTCGTACCAGCAAAAACAGAAACCAAATCTGGGTAGCCAATTGCCATGGCTAAAGACGAGTTTTTGGTCAAATTAAGGTATTGACTGGTCAGTGGTGGAATGATGATGCGCAATGCTTGAGGAATGATGATCAGTTTCAGGGTGCGAGTTCTTGGCAGGCCAAGGGACATCGCTGCCTCAGTTTGACCATGGCTTACAGCATTAATGCCTGAACGAACAATTTCTGCAATAAACGCTGCAGTATAGATGCTCAGTGCCACCAAAAGTGCTGCCAACTCAGGGATGATGCTGATGCCACCTTGGTAGTTGAAGCCTTTCAGTGCAGGATACTCAGCTGAGACTGGCATTCCAGAAACAAAGTAAACAAGCGCAGGCAAACCGACAATCAAGGCTAAAGCGATTCGCCCCATCGGTGTTTGTTGTCCGGTTAACTTTTGCTTATTTCTGGCCCACACGCCAATAAATATCGTTGCAATGATGCCCGCGAATAGCGCGGCAAAAATAAACGCACTTCCCGCCTCAAAAACGGGTTTTGGGAAAAACAAGCCTCGAACATTAAGAAAGATTGCTTCACCTAAACTGATACTTTGTCTTGGCGAAGGTAACGCTTGCAACACCGCGAAATACCAGAAGAAGATTTGCAGTAACAACGGGATGTTACGGAAAATTTCAATGTATATCGCCGCAAATCGACTCACCAACCAGTTTGAAGACAAACGAGCGATGCCGATAACAAAACCGAGTACGGTGGCTAATATGATGCCAAGAAATGACACTAAGGCCGTATTAAGGAGGCCGATAACGAACGTTCGACCGTAAGAAAAGGTTTCATCATATTCAATCAGCGTTAAACCAATGCCGAATCCGGCTTCTTGCGAAAGAAAATCAAAGCCAGTGGCAATGCCTCGAGCATTTAGGTTTGTTAACGCGTTATTGACGATGGTGTAGAAGAAAAATACCAGCGCCAGAATGGCGATGACCTGAAAGACGACCGAGCGAAAAGTGGGATTATAAAACAGGTTGGTGCTCGAAGACGGTTTGGCACTAACACCTGAAGACGTGTTTTTATCGGGTTTCATACAACAATAACCTCTAATCCATTTTTAGAAAAAAGGGCGGCACTGGTCCGCCCATTTCATCACAGATAACTGTTAACGGATCGGTGGCGCGTACATGAAGCCGCCAGCATTCCATAGTGCGTTAACACCACGAGAGATTTGCAGAGGAGAACCTGTACCGACAGTACGCTCAAAGCTCTCTCCGTAGTTACCAACTTGCTTAACGACTTGGTAACCCCAATCATCACGGATGCCTAGGCCTTTACCTTTCGGCCCATCAACACCTAGGATACGTTTCACGTTTGGATCATTAGATTTAAGCATCTCTTCTGCGTTTTTAGAGGTGATGCCGTACTCTTCTGCGTTGATCATCGCATTTAGCGTCCATTTCGCGATATTGAACCATTGATCGTCACCTTGACGAACCACAGGGCCTAGAGGCTCTTTAGAAATAATTTCAGGAAGAACCACCGCAGAACTTGGATCTTGCAGGTTCAGGCGAAGTGCATACAGGCCAGATTGGTCTGTCGTCAACACGTCACAACGACCAGCGTCGAAACCTTTTGAGGTTTGAGCTGCCGTATCAAATACAACGGGCTTGTAGCTCATACCTGAATTACGGAAGTAGTCCGCTAAGTTAAGTTCAGTGGTGGTACCGGATTGAACACAAACAGATGCGCCATCAAGCTCTTTGGCGCTCTTGATGCCGAGGTCTTTTTTCACCATAAAACCTTGGCCGTCATAGTAGTTCACGCCAACAAAGTTCAAACCAAGCGCGGTATCACGGTGTAGCGTCCATGTTGTGTTACGCGAAAGAACATCAATCTCACCCGATTGCAGAGCGGTAAAGCGTTCTTTAGCCGTGAGGGGAACATATTTCACTTTAGTTTTGTCGCCCAACACTGCCGCCGCAATCGCTTGACAGTATTCAACGTCAATACCTTCCCATTCACCTTTTGAGTTAGGGTTGGAGAAACCTGGTAGGCCAGTACTGACACCACAAGTTAAGAAACCTTGTTTTGTCACTTTGTCTAGAGTGCTTTCAGCAGCGAATGCATTTGACGACAACATAGCAGTAGATGCCGCTACCAATGAAGCCAGAATAGTGAGTTTATTTGCCATTTGTATCCTTCCTGTATGATCCAAGTTAAACCAGGTAACACCTGATACAACGTGCTCAATTGTTGTTGTGTGTGTCCTAACTGATTGACCTCCGTTCAAAACGGCTGTTCGGAAATCAATTATTTATAAGCGTAGGAAAGGATTTTTGATTTCTCAACTGTATAATTTAAAAAGATTTTTGAGAGGAATCACAAACCCTGTGGTAATTAGAATGACCAAATGTTAACTGAATGTAAATAGTGCAATTGGTTACTGAAGTAGTGCAAGAGAGCTTTTGTCAATTATATTAATAGTATTATGGAATCAAGGGCTGTATGGTGGTGGTTGTTTGGAGTTATTCACTGCTTTGTGTTTAAAATTCGAACAAAAATTATTTGTTACATCGGTTTGTGATGATATTTATGCACCAAATCTGCTACGATGAGCGCTTTAGTCATAAAGAACAGACAGGGATTTAAATGCGATATTTTCCTCTTTTCATGGATCTAGAAAACAAACCCGTACTTGTTGTCGGAGGAGGGGAAGTTGCCAGTCGTAAAATTGAAGCACTGTTAAATGTCGGGGCGAAAGTAACGATTGTTTCGCCGACGTTGGTGGATGAGCTTCACCGTTGGGTAGAGGAAAACCGCTGTTACTGGGTGAAAAACTTCTATTCATCTGAGTTGATGGATGGCGCCTATGTTCAAGTCTGGGCGACAACCAACAATCCGTCTCTCAACCATCAAGTATATCGTGACGCGAAACAGCGTAACCTGTTGGTGAACGTTGTGGATGATAAACCGTATTGTGACTTCATTACGCCTTCAATGATCTCGCGTGGACGAGTGCAAATTGCCATATCCAGTGGTGGTGCTTCCCCTGTGTTGATTCGTAATCTCAGAGAATCATTAGAAGCGGTTTTGCCACAAAATCTTAGTTTGCTGGCGGAATTCGCCGAGTCAAAACGTGTGGCGGTTAAAGAACGATTCCCGACAGTCGAAGAACGTCGCATGTTTTGGGAGCTGTTTTTCGACTTACCAGAGGTAAAATCGTCACAAAATCATAGAGAGCTTGAAAGCTTGTTTGCACAGGCAATCAAAGGGGAGGTTCAACGAACTGCGCAATGCACTTGGATTGGTTGCACAGACGATGTTGAGATGTTACCTATTAAAGCCCTTCGTTACATGCAAAAAGCGGAGCTTGTGTTGGCGCCAGAGCAGATTCATCCTGCTTTTCTAGAAATGGTGCGTCGAGATGCTCAACGATTGAGTTATGAAACTCCGGCAGAACTTTCGGAGAAGATTCAACAAGCGAAGCTCGAACCGATTAAAATTTGCGTGTTATTTGCTAAAAACAGCCAAGAATTCAGCTTTCTTCAACAAGGTGATCTGATTATCTGATCACAACGCCTTTGCGCTTGCTTGTTCCTTTCATCAATCCACTGCGACGACACCATAAGCGAATGCCTTACGGTGTTGATCTAGTGGATTGATTGCAACCTTCCTTCACCTGTTTTCATGCTCGCGGCTTCCATCTTTAGCGGGCAAAAATTGAGAGCTTAGTGTCAGAGTTGAATAATGACGTTTGATCTAACTCAATCAAGTGTTTGATTACCCTTTTGGGGTAATAGAAAACGAACGCCATCCAGTTACATTACGCTTATATCTTCAGCGATTGTACGCGCGGACAACTAGTATAAAACAAGTGCGACACATGAAGGCGATAGGTGAAGCAATGAGTGTAAGCAACAACAAAAAAACATCCGAAAGTCGAAGACGATTTCTTCGCGATTCCGTCAGAACATTTGCTGGTGTTGGTGCCGCCGCCACCGTTCTTGGCCTGCAATCTAAGCAAAGCCAGGCTCGTGGTGGTACTGGCGTTCCACTTCGTCCGCCGGGTGCCTTACCCAAAGGGGAGTTCGAAAAAGCCTGCACCCGTTGTGGTTTGTGTGTACAGGCATGTCCGTATGATACCTTGAAATTGGCGACGTTACTTTCTCCAGTAGAGTCGGGGACTCCTTACTTCCATGCACGGGAGATCCCTTGTGAAATGTGTGAAGACATTCCTTGCGTGGTCGCCTGCCCAAGTGGAGCGCTTGACCCGAATCTCACGGATATTGATGACGCTCTTATGGGGTTAGCAGTCTTAATTGACCATGAAAGCTGCTTGAACTGGCAGGGATTGCGCTGTGATGTCTGCTATCGAGTTTGCCCTGTTATCGACGAGGCCATTACGCTGGAGCACGTTCGAAATGAAAGAACCGGTTATCACGCGAAGTTGATCCCGACCGTGCATTCGGATAAATGCACTGGCTGTGGTAAATGTGAGCAGGCTTGCATCACCGAAGTCGCTGCGATCAAAGTCATTCCGCATGATCTCGCCCAAGGAAAAATAGGCGACCATTACCAGCTTGGATGGGAGGAGATTACCAAGCCGTTGCAAAACACCGCCCCAGATACCAGTGATATGCCAACTGGCGCGTTGGAAACCTTGGGAGGGTCAAAATAATGGCGAAGAATTTAGCAAAAGATGCCGGTCGTGAAGCAAGAGAGAAGTTAGGTTGGTGGCATGCTCACCGTTTCCTTATATTAAGACGTTTGGCTCAGTTCTCCATTATTGGTCTGTTTTTACTCAGCCCAACGGTAAACATACTTAAAGGCAACCTTTCATCGAGTATGTTGTTTGATACCATTCCACTGACCGACCCTCTGATTTTCTTACAAATCGTCGTATCTGGACATATTCCAGAATTCAATGCGTTACTCGGCGTTCTGATTGTCGTTGTCTTTTACGCCATCATCAGCCCTAGAGCATTTTGTGCATGGGTGTGCCCGCTTAATGTGGTTACAGATCTTGCAGCTTGGTTAAAGCGTAAGCTTGAAATCAAGGCGAGCTTTCGTTGGAACGCTCAACTGAGATATTGGCTCCTGGGTGCACTGCTTATTGGTAGCGCGGCTTCAGGCAGTGTACTTTGGGCTTGGATTGATCCTGTCGCCACGCTGCATCGAGGCATTCTTTTTGGAATGGGTGCAGGTTGGGTGCTGATCCTGTTGGTATTTGTGCTTGATCTTCTACTGGTCGATCATGGTTGGTGCGGCCATCTGTGCCCACTCGGTGCAACTTATGGCGTGATTGGACGAAAAAGTGTTCTGAGAATCTCAGCGGAAAATCGAGAAGCGTGCACCAAGTGTATGGATTGCTACAATGTTTGCCCAGAGCCAGAGGTATTGCGGCAACCATTAAAAGAAGGGGACAGAAGAGTCATGGATCAAAACTGCATCAGTTGTGGGCGTTGTATTGATGTTTGCCCCGAAAACGTGCTGGTATTTACACATCGCTTCAAAGACAAAGATAAAGATAAGGCGTAACGTTCCTGCCGCTAAAATAATCCTGCCGTTAATAATGAGCCCATCTTAATGGATGGGCTCATTATTTTCACATTAAGCCTTGGCTTGATTCCGCGGTGATCTTTGCTCAGCTTCGAGTTTTGCCACCTCTTCATCCAGTTCGCGTATTTTTGTCTCCATGATTTGATGACAATGATCACCCAGCTGACGAGCTTGCTGTAGGGTGTAGCCCTTTGTGTCTATGGGGGGCAACATTTCAGTGATGACGACCCCATTTTTCCAGCGATTGAGCGCAATTTTGTTGTGCGTGGTGCTGACACACATTGGAATAATAGGAACGTCAGCTTCTATCGCCATACGAAAGGCTCCCGTTTTAAAAGGGAGTAAGCCGCGGCCTTTACTACGAGTCCCTTCAGGATAGACCCATACAGACAAATCCCGCGTTTGGATTGCCTCTGCCACTTGCGCGATGGTATCGCGAGCTTTTGACTTATTCTCTCTATCGATCAAAATATTACCGGTTATCCAGTACAACTGACCAAAGAATGGTACCCACAATAGGCTTTTTTTGCCGATCGTCACCGTTCGAGGAGGCAACATCCCAGGCGAAGTGACAAAATCAAAAACACTTTGATGATTGGAAACGTAGACGGCATGACCATTTTGGTGAGCATGTTCAGCACCACGCTGAATCAAGGTCATTCCTACGATTTTATGCAGTTGATTAAACCAGCGACAAAACACATGCACGTGTTTGGGATCCCTTGGACTAAAAAGGCAGTAGATCAGTGCGGCGAGTGTTGTGACAACCACAAAGATGGCGGCAAGTAGAATGCGAATGAATGCGAGCAAGAGGCCCCCTGATATGAGAAGATTTGCTCGCAGTCTACTAAAGTAATCGCTCTAATAAAGTAATTTGTTCACATTTTTGTAACGAAGGTAAAAGAATAAGAATTAGCGGATTATTAGTAAAATGATTAATAGAAGGATGGTAAGGTAATAAAAATGAAAGGTTTTGTTTGTGTATAGAACAAAGAGCAGCCGATGACTGCTCTTTGAAGGGGATCAGTTACAGATAACGAGCTTGTAAGTGTGCTTGGAAAAACTTCGCATTGAGTGTTTCTCCGGTTGCCTGCTTAACAAGTTCGTCCGTGGTCAACAAGCTGCCTTTGCTCCAAATATGGTCTGATAGCCACGTGAAGATGGTGGTCAAATCGCCAGAACGAACAACGCTGTCTACATCAACACTTTGCTTCATCGCTGCCATGAACTGTGCGGCGTACATTGCACCCAAGGTATAACTTGGGAAGTAGCCGAAAGATCCATCGGTCCAATGGATATCCTGCATACAACCATTTTTATAGTTACCCTCGGTTGATAGGCCAAGATAGGACTTCATTTTCTCGTTCCAAAGCTCTGGCACGTCGGTGTGCTTAATCACGCCATTCATCAAATCTCGTTCGATTTCATAACGCAAAATTACGTGCGCAGGGTACGTCAGCTCGTCGGCATCGACACGAATATAGCCTTTTTCTACGCGAGTATAGATTTTAGCTAGGTTGTCGGCTTTGAACTCGTTACCTTGAAAGTAGTTGGTGGCGAGTTGTGCTAAATGATCAACAAATGCAGGGCTGCGGCCCAATTGCATTTCGAAAAACAGTGATTGTGACTCATGAATGCCCATTGAGCGCGCTTGGCCTGCGGATGTTCCTGCAAACGCTTTGGGCAAACCTTGCTCATACCGAGCGTGACCCGTTTCATGCACAATACCCATTAGTGATTGCACAAACTCTTTTTCGTCGTATCGAGTGGTGATACGCACGTCACTAGGCACGCCGCCACAGAAAGGATGAACGCTCTCATCGAGACGCCCGTGTTCGAAATCAAACTGAAGCAATTTCATCACATCAAGGCCAAGTGCCTTCTGTTTTTCTGCTGGGTAGTGGCCATTAGGCAATTGGATCTGACCGGATGCTTGCTTTTCGATCGCTTGATCAATCATCGATGGCAACCACGTTTTTACATCGTTGAATAATTGGTCAAGTGACGCTGTGGTAGTGCCAGGTTCGTAGATATCCAGCATGGCATCATAAGCTGATACGCCTTTTGCTTCGGCACGAATTTGCGCTTCTTCACGCGACAATGTCACCACTTCTGCCCAGTTTTTTTCAAAACCTTGCCAATCGTTGTTGCCACGCTGAGTGCGCCAAGCGTGCTCACACTTAGAACCCGCCAGAGATTGCGCTTGCACTAAGGATTCTGGCAGCAGGTTTGCTTGTTGCCAGTCTCGTTTCATTTCACGTAATACTGCGCTTTGTTCGACAGAGAGATTTTCCTCTTCTGCCTTGGCAAAAAGATCACCAAGCTGTGGTTGGGTCATTAGAGAGTGGATGTGTACTGACAGCTCTGCCATTGCGTTTGAGCGCGCTTCAGCGCCTCCAGAGGGCATGACTGCGGCTTGGTCCCATCCTACAATGGCACTTAAATGTTCAAAGTGAGAGACCTTCTGGGAGTGGTCTAGGAGTTGTTGAAATGCGCTCATGTGACGTCTCTTTATCGTTATTCTTTCCATATCTCCCTAATCACGTTGTGCGCGTTTTCGCTGAGTGATTAGGGTTCCTGTAACGCTTTAAATCTCATAACTTAAAGCGAAAAGTGCATTTTCCATAATTCATCTGTTTTATACAACACTCTGGTCACGTCGTGTTCCTTGATTTGCTTGCGTAACGAATCAATAAAGAGTATTGATCTTCACACTTCCAACATAATTCAGACAATATATGGACATTTTAAATTTTGAAGCCTTTTTAATCGCCATTACCATCTTAACGTTAACTCCGGGGCTAGATACGGCATTGGTCATTCGTAATACGACTCGTGCTGGTTTGCAAGATGGCTGCATGACGAGTTTAGGTATTTGCTGCGGTTTGTTTGTGCACGCACTGTTTTCTGCCATTGGGATTTCAGCCATTTTGGCGCAGTCAGCGGAGCTGTTTCAACTGGTGAAAATGATCGGGGCGGCTTACCTTATTTGGCTGGGCTTTAGTAGCTTGAAGTCTTTGATGAAGACTGGGGCAGGGCTAAGCGTTGCGCAGATGGCACAGCAAAGTTACGACGCAAAACGCTCTTTGAGAGAAGGTTTTTTGTCGAATGTGCTCAATCCTAAAACCGCGGTCTTCTATTTGGCCTTTTTGCCACAGTTTGTGAATCCAGAGGGTTCGCCTCTTTTACAATCAATGACGATGGCGGGAATTCATTTCGTCATAGCGATGGTGTGGCAATGTGGGTTGGCTGGTGCGTTGAACTCAGCGAAAAATCTTTTGAAAAATGCGCAGTTCATGAAATGGATGGAAGGCGCAACAGGGGCCGTTTTGGTGGCTCTTGGTATTAAACTTTTGGTTGAAAAGCCAGTCTGATGCGTTTACTCACCAGTGTTGCTTTGGTGTCGGTCATCTTTCTAAGCGGCTTTGCTGCCTTTGTCGCTTTGAAAACGGTGCCTCAGTTAAATTTTGCGTCGAAAGGCATGGATTGGCAGTGGCATTGGGCATATTTCCTGCCATTCTCCAATGGGATTCAACAGACTCGGACTCAAGACACCAAACAATTGCTATTGAGGCGAGTCTATTTGGAAGATGACATTGCGGTTTTTGTTTCAACCACGTTGGACAACAAGTTCGAAATTGATGTATTTAAAGCCGCGAAGTGTAATGCGAGCTCTAGTGAGTGGGCCTCGGTTTCGGTAAATGGTGCGCCTATGACGTACGTCCCGTTGAAGTGTGAGCCTAGTGGTGATGGTTATCTCTTTCGTCATGTTGCGAACAAATTGAAGTCCTTGGAGTTTGGCTTTGAAGATGGCTTCATTATCGAAAGCTTTGCACAGTGGCCTATTAACGAAATCAAAGCGGATCAATTTAAACAGCAACATCCGACGTTTTTTAAAAAGCAGGGCGTTGAGGTGGAGCCGTGGCTAAGAGATTAAACAGACAAGGTTGTGTTTGAGAGTCTCTTCCACAACAACAATAAAAACGCCCGCAATCACGAAGTGACAGCGGGCGTTTTTGTGTTAGAACTTAACGATTAGGCTTTAACAGCGTCAAAGTCGTCTGACTGAGAAGAGGGATTGAAAAACAGCTTCGTCTCTTCAATCACCACATGGCGCAACGCGATCAAACCAATGAGGTTAGGAATGGCCATAAGACCATTGACAATGTCGGCCAAGATCCAAATCATATCCAATTGCATAAACGCGCCTGAAGCCACCAATGCAAGAAAGATGATCTTGTAAGGTAGGATAGCTTTGGTACCAAGTAGGAACACGACGCAACGCTCACCGTAATAGTTCCAGCCCAAAATGGTGGTAAATGCAAAGAACATCAGGCCAACAGACACCAACATTGGTCCTAAGGTTTCTGCTTGTAAACCCACGGCAAAGGCATGTGTTGTCATCGCGGCACCAGCAAAATCACTTTGCCAAGCCCCCGTCAAAATAAGAGCAAGACCGGTCATTGTACAAATGACGATAGTGTCGAAGAAGGTGCCTGTCATTGAGATTAAGCCTTGCTTCACACAAGAGTCAGTTTTGGCTGCTGCGGCTGCCATCGGCGCACTTCCTAAACCGGATTCGTTCGAGAATACACCACGAGCAATGCCCGATTGAATGGCCAACATGATACTAGCGCCCAAGAAGCCTCCAGTGGCCGCTGTGGAGGTAAATGCCGAAACCAAGACTAACTCAATCGCGTTGAGCAATTGGTCGGCGTTCATGATGATGACACTCAAACACGCCAACACATAAAAGAGTGCCATGGCCGGAACCACTTTACCCGCGACGCTTGCGATAGATTTAATGCCACCTAATGTGACAAACGCGACAAGCAGAGTCAGTACCGATGCAGAAATCTCTCGTGATACGCCCAGTGAAATCTCACTCGCATCTAAAATCGCGTTAACTTGTGGGAAAGTACCGATACCAAAACAAGCAACGCCTAGCGCAAAAATCGCAAACATGATCGCCAATGCTTTCGAGCCAACACCGTATTGAAGGTAGTACATCGGGCCACCCACCATTTGGCCTTTATCGTCTACTTTGCGATATTTAACCGCCAGCAAACACTCGGCGTATTTGGTCGCCATACCAAACAAAGCGGCGAGCCACATCCAAAAAAGAGCGCCAGGTCCACCCAATTTAATTGCGGTGGCCACACCAACAATATTACCTGTACCAATGGTGGCAGAAAGGGCGGTACACAACGCGGCAAAGCTAGATACATCACCTTGCTGTTGTGTGGATTTGTCTTTACTAAACACCATCGCAAGAGCAGTCGGTAGGTGCTTAAACTGAATTAAGCCTAGGCTAAATGTGAAATAGACTCCGGTGCCGACCAGAAGAATCAGCAAAGGTGGTCCCCAGACAAAGCTATCGATAGTTTGTAGTAAAGATTGAAGGTCGTTCATGATTTCCCCTTAATAAAACAACTAATAAGGAGAAGAGGGAAAGGTAAAGATCGAGGATCTAAAATGGGCCAACAAAGCAAAACATTGCGGCTGAAAGCTCAAGCCACAAAAGAAAAGGTGCATGTTGGGGTATAACTTTCCACTCCTCTGTCCTTTTGCCTGAGAGTTTCACCCTGCACATGGGCAGGACTTGCTCCTTCGGCGACCGATTTAACGGTTCTCTCCAGAGGTTCCTCCAACTACAGTCCTCGCATATTCTTTTGATATAACCAATAAGAATATTGCACCTGAAAGATTTACTTCTTCGGCGGGTATGACTAACCAAATGTTAAAATATGGTTAATTACCACTCTCCTGTAGCCTTCATCGGAACAATTACCTGAACTATTCAGGCAATCTGTAGGCGAATCCTAACCAATAACTTTTGTGATGTCATCAACAAAAATATCGTTTGAGTAATTATTGCGCGAATCGAGAAAAAACTACCGGAAGTTGACGTGTTCACTGCGAGAAATAGAGTACAATGCAAAGGCTAATAGATTGGTTTTGTTCGGTAAGGATGAAGAATGATAAGACTGATAGCAATTGTGGTTCTCATTGTATTGGCTTACTTTTTGCTGAGATATCGCACCAACGAAAAAATTCAGAAAGGGATTGTTGTGACGTTGCTAGGGATATTTGCCGTCTATACGATTGTTTTGGTTGCGAGCGAGCTGATTAAGTAGCTTAGTAATTCATATTGGAGTGAAATGTGGTGACATCGTCAAATAATCATCATGACGATCAAGATGATGTGGTCGTGATTGAAGAGCGTGATAACAAAACGGTTGTCTATATAGCGGTTGCGGCCATTTTAGGCATGGCCTTTGGTGGATTGCTCGGCTCACATTTTACTGCCAAGAAATGGGAAGCAAATTACCAGACGTTAGAACAGCAATATAAGTCGACCGTTGATGATCGAAGTAAGCTGGTGGCAAATTTGCAAACGCGTGAAGCCGAGCTAGATAAAGAACTGGATGCGAAGTTGGAAAGTGAACTTGCAATTCGTCAGAAAGAGCATCAGGCAGAAATCGAAAAGTTGCAAAATCAACTGACAGAGATGGAAAAGCTTAACATCGCTCTGGAAGGGCAATTGAAAACACAACAGTCTCGCATTGATTCTACCCAAGTTGAGAATGAAAAACTCAACCGCCAAGCGGATATGCAGGCGAATATGTTTGAGCGATCTCGCGAACTGTTTCGTCGTGAGATGGAGATTAGCCAAGATCTTGAGAAGTTGGAAAAAGAGCGCGAGGCTTTGGTGCCTGCTTTCGACAAGCTTAAGAGTGAATGTGAAGTCTATTTGGCTGGGAAATCCTGGGATGCTAAGTCAGATGCGTGTGACAAACAAGATGAAGCGTCGTCACGTTTAAGCCAGATCGATCAGCTTATCGAAGTGTACAAAATGGATTTGAAACAAATTCGAACTATTACGCAAGATTTAGGATTGCAGTAATTTTCTTTTTGATACCAACAGAGACAACAAGGCCCAGCGTAACGCTGGGCCTTGTTTATTCCGCTAGCCAATGACGGTGTTATTTTTATGCTTGGCTACTTGTCTTCCATGTCACATTGATGATGGAGTAAGGCAGCAATACG
The DNA here is from genome assembly GCF_002224265.1 of Vibrio vulnificus NBRC 15645 = ATCC 27562. Taxonomy (NCBI): domain Bacteria; kingdom Pseudomonadati; phylum Pseudomonadota; class Gammaproteobacteria; order Vibrionales; family Vibrionaceae; genus Vibrio; species Vibrio vulnificus. The sequence goes on along the minus strand of NZ_CP012881.1, from coordinate 3,231,059 downwards.
AAGGTGCGGAAATTCGTCATTCACATCTCTTTCACGGCAAGAAAAAAATTCAGTGGCTCTGTGCCGGAGCCACTTAGAGTAGAACCCAATATCCAGAGCGAAATGTGAGTTCTTCAAATGAGCCATCCTTGCTCAATTTCCAGCCATCTACGCTAAAAAACAGTGAATATTTGCACTTACATTAATTCATTTTGTCAATATGAAACATCCCCCATTTAGGGGGTATGTGCAGGGCTGGTGAGAATGGTGGCAATCAGATCAGATTGTTTGCCCGTACCGGTTTTACTGTAGATAGATTTGATGTGATCTTTGATGGTGTGAGGAGAGCGGTGACTGAGTTGAGCAATTTCATCTCGGCTGTAGCCTAACGCCAACAATTGGCAAACTTCGGTTTCTGCATCGGTAAAATTGAAGATTGGCTTGAGGAGAGTCGGGTTGAGTGTTGCACTTTTTTCTCTATCGTAGAGATAAATGATGCAGCCAATGCCTTCTTCCATAAGCTGATTGGATTCTGCGGCGAGAGGATAGCTTTGTGGAATAGTTTGCGCTTCCAAGCCGATTGCGACAAACAGTAGCGTTAGCCCACCACGTTGTGAAGACAGATGCATCACCTTACACGCATCGTGATTTCTGACTCTGACAAGATGCAGGGTTTCTTGAACATTGAGCAGAAACTCATGGCGTAATGTGGCGTCACAGAAGCTAAGTTCACTGGGTAGCAGCTTAACGTTTTCCTGCAACGCGAGGAGATCTTTCGCTTTGTGATTGGCGGCAACGTAAGCGCCTTTGCTGTCATAAAGCAGCGCAGCATGAGGCAACTGGCTGATGATTTGAGTAAGATTATTAGTGTATTGCTGTGAGGTTTTGAACTGCTGATAAAGCGAAAATGCACGTTGAATGTGAGGGACCAGCTTTTCCAATAGATAAAGTTCGGTTTCATCCAGTGGTGACTCACTTTGATTTCGATGCACACTGAGGAAGGCAATGTTGCCATCTGCATGGCCAATCAAAGCGGTAGCAACATCGCAAAAACCGTGGCGGTCAAACCAGTCTTCGACTTTCTGTTCTTGCGGGGTTAAGTCGTGTTGTCTGCCGATGTGTTTATTTAGAGAATAAAATCGCCCGATGGGGTTTGTGGCGATGAAGTCGTTAATGATATTGCCGCGCGCGAGATCTTGCTCTATGTACTCAATGACAGCATCAATTTGTGGGCCGGCCATCCAGCCTGAAACCAGCTCTCCACGGTAGTTTGACTGAATATGAAAGACTGCGTCGGCCAAACGAAACTCGCCCACCATTTGCTCTAGAAACGGTTCGAATCCACGAGGATGAACAGGAGCTTGGTAGAGAGAATCAATAAGTTGGCTAAAACGACTAATCGATGAATGGATATCCTTTTCCATAAAAAATGGTCGCTCTTCTACTTATCATTATGAGTTGTTTATAACTTATAGATATTCTCAATGGATCGAAGTTTTTACTGTGAGAAGTGTTAAGTCACTCGATCTTTACCTGTCTCATAATTGATAAAGGCTCAAATTAATGAGCCTTTTTGCATATCAAGAATAGGGTGTTAGACCGTTAAGCCAGTCTTTTAGCTGCGCGTCGCTGTTGAACGGTTTGGAAGAGACAAAGTACCAACCAAAATGCTGCTACTAACCACAAGGTGCTCCAATAGTTGGCGATTTGTTGCCAACTCGCGCCCATTTGATTGAGGGCTAAGAATCCTTTGATTGCGTTGGTGCTTGGGCTCAGTTGTGCCAGCCATAGCAGCGGTGTTGGTATCATCTCTACAGGCCAAATGAAACCCGCTAAGAAGATCAGTGGCATGGAGCTAATCAGCACCACTAGGGTGACAAGCTCTCGTCGCGGCAGTAGCTCACCCAACCAATAACCAGCCAAACACGATGCGATGAGGAAGGGTAACAAGAGCGTCAACAACTGGGTAGCATGGCCTAAAGTGTTGACCTGATGCATGGTAAAGCTGGCACCAAAATAGTACGCACTTAAAAGGTAGTACACACCAACCAATACCAGAGTTCTAACAGAGAGCAGCTTCCAACGAGGTTGGCTAGTCCAGTATCCGTGACCATGTTTTTGCGTGCCAACCATCAAACCCGCCGCCATGATTAAGGTCTGCTGAAGGATCAGCACAAACACAGCGGGCACAACATACTCAACGTATCCCATGGTTGGGTTAAAGGTCGGTTTTAGATTTAGCTTTACCGCACTGTATTGGTTGGCTGCCAGCGAAAGGGGTACGCCATCCATGACCAGTTTGGATACTTTCACTTGCGCAGCTAAAGTACCTCCGGTTTGAGCCAGACCTTCAACCACCGTGCCATAGACTAAAAAGTAAGAGGCGTCGCCTGCATAGGAGAGTGTCGGGCTTTTTCCAAGTAACAAATCGCGATAAAAATGCTCTGGAATTACCAATATGCCGCTGATTTTTCCCTCTAGGAACGCTTGTTTTGCCGCTTCAATCGTATAGTCGCGACGGACAACATGCACTTGTGGTGTGGCATCGACCATCCGTTCCAGCTTGAGACTCGTGGCGCTCATGTCGAGATTTACGACGGATATGGTCTGTTCCCGAGGGGTTTGATTCGCGTACGGAAGAGGGTACAGGAACGAATAGAAAACCACACCACCAAAGACAGTGAGTGTCACCACCGGGTTGGTGAAAAGGGCCTTTATCTCCGCTTTGAACAACTCAAACAGGGACATTTGTCGCCTCCGTTTTCTTTAGATGGCGTTTTGCCAGCACCACAGCCAAAAAGGCGGGCAGTACGTAACCGGCCATAGGTAGCAAATGAGTGAGTGAAGTTAACGCGCTCGTCCCGTAACTGGCTTGTGCGACTTGGACTTCGATGTAGTGACTGATAGGCAGTAAGCTACGCCAGAATTGCGCCAATGAACCCATGTCTGAGACTGGGAAAGTAATGCCCATAAATGCGAAGCTCGGGGCGGTAAATGCGCCGGCGAAACTCATGGCTCGCGCTGCATCCAATGTCATGAAGAAAAAGAATGCACCCATGATCATACAAGCGATGGTGGTGGCTAACTGCGCGATCATGATCGGAAGTAAATGGCCTTGGAATGGCCAATCAAGCATGAAATAGAACCAAAATAGGAAAGCAAAACCATGCAAGAGGAAGATGGGCAGATAAGCCGCGAGTGTTTTGCTGATGACTTTGAATGGTTGATTGCCAAGCCATCGATCAAGATGTTCCGGTTTTCTCGCATAGACACGCAAATTGGCGGCGAGAATAAGAATGGAACAGACAACGATCATGATTTGCCAAATCGCGGGCACAACAGCAGAAACCAAAAACTGCGCATAGTTGGTGTTTTGGTTAAATAAAGGGGAGATTTGCGTGGAAATAGTGACAGCATTCCCCAAAGCGCCTTGTACCGTGCTATTGCCATGACTCAAGGATTTCATGGTCTCAAGACCTGCATTAAAGAAACCTTGAGCTTGCACGACTGCTGAATTGATTAACCGGCCAATCAATATGTATTGACTGTTATAAAACACCGAGACTTGTGGTGCGCGTTGTAGGTAGATATCGCGGTCGAAATGGTCAGGAATGATGACATAGGCATAAACCTTTCCTTCTATCATGGCATTTTTGGCTTGTAGTACATCGCTAAACTGATAGTCGACACTCATCGTGGATGACGCATCCAGCATGTGAGTAAGCTTTCTCGAGAGTGTGCTGTGTGCGTTATCCACCACGCCGATAGGCAAATCTCGAGCGATGCCCGCTGAGAACACGCCCCAAATCAGCAGTGCCAACAGGATAGGGATCCAAGTGAGACACGACAACAACCATTTGTCGTGTCTCAACACATGCAATTGTGAGAATTGTGGTTTCATTGGCTAACCTTTACAGCTCAACCACTAAACTCATGCCCATGCGCAGATCGTGTGCCGGCGTTACTGGACGCGCTTCGACTTCAAACGTGCGCAGGTCAAACCCTTTGGAAGCATCGGTTGCACGCCATGTCGCGAAATCACCCATCACAGCGATGTGACTCACCTTAAACTCGATCTTTTTGTCCAGCGCAGGTAGGTAGGCTGAAAACGTTTGATCTTTTTGGAAGTGTTTTAATAGGTCTTCTCGAACATTCAGCACCGCCCAAGCGTCTTGTGTATCGATCACCGTGACGACAGGAAAGCCCTGAGGAGCAAGCTCACCACTTTGCAATAGCACTTGTGATACTTCACCGTCAAACCAGCTCTCGATACGAGTGTCGTTGGCGTACGCTTCTACTTCTGCGACAGCACCGGCTGCCATGCGCGCTTTTTCAGCAGCTGCTAGTTTGGTTTCGTCGCGGACACCTTCTTTTGCCATTTCGTACATTTGAAATGCTGCACTTTCGGTGTACTTGGCGGCTTGCCATTGTGTCATGGCTTCATCGCGTTTTTGCTCTGCAACAACACCATCGTTATACAGATTGTTGACGCGTTGGTAGGTCTTCTCCATCAAATCTGCAGCGGCTTTGGCTTTTAGCCATTGGTCTTTCGCTGCTTGAATCTGTTGGCTACGAGCTCCTTTTTCGGCTTCTTGAGCGAGGGCGCCTGCCGCTTTTTCACCGGCTTTCGCTTGTTCGAGCTTGGCTTCGATTTCTGGGCTATGCAGGGTAAAAACCAGTTGCCCCTTGGTGATATTTTCCCCTTTACGCACTAAGACTTGATCGATACGGCCTGGTACTTTAGACGAAATACTGTACTGCTGCGCTTCAATCATGCCTTGCAAGCGGACTGGCTCTGGTTGATAGGCTTGATAAAAGCTGTAACCGACCCAGCTCACGACACCGACGGCACACAGTGACAGCAAAACAGGTTTAAATGATTTCATAGTGACGCCTCTTGAATCGGTTGGTAAGCAGATGATTGATATTGATTGAAGCTATTCATTTCGCTACTGAGCGCCAATAACTTGGTCAAAGAGAGTAAGTAGCGAAATCGTGCGGCAGATTGCTGGGTTTCGACGCTCGCGCGATAGAGCTGCGCATCAACCACTTCCAAAGAGGTGGATAGGCCTTGGTTGAACGCTTTTTCTCTTAAATCTAGGTTCTCTTTGGCTAGGCGAATACTTGATTCAAGGCCGATGACTTCGTCGATGGCTTGTTGCGCTTCCAAATAGGTTTTTTGTACCAGTACCGAAAGATCTTCTTTCGCTTGTGCTTTGAGAGATTGAACTTGAGAGACCATACTGTTGGCAGCCTTCACTTTGTCACTGCGGCCAGTGTTTTCCAATAGCGGAATATTCACGCCCACACCAACCAGCCAATCAGGCTTCATCTCACTGGCTAATGAATCATCTTCGTAAAGGCTGTAATCTCCGTAAAGATAGACCTCAGGGTAGTATTTCCCTTTCTCAGCTTTGATCAGCGCGCTGGCTTGTTTCTCTTTTGCACTGAGTAAATCCAATCCTGGGTAGGTAGCGAGTGTCTGCTCAGTAAAGGCGGAGAGTGGAGGAAGATGTTGGTTGATGAAGAGCCCTTCAGCGGGTTCGACCATGTCATTTTGTGCCAAGATTTTGCTCAAGGCTGATTGCGCGATATCGAGGTTACTTTGAGCTTTTCGTGTTTCGACCTTAGCTTTATCCAGTGAGGCTTCTGCTTGTAAGCGTTCCACATGGGCGATTTGGCCCTGTTTTTCGAGCTTAATAGCGAAATCTCGATGCTGTGTTAAGCCTTGCTCCACCGCTTGGCGTGTTTGTAAGACTTCCTTGGCTAACACGACCGAGAAATAGTATTTACTTAAGTCCTCGTATCTCGCTTGTGTCTCCATCGACAGTTGGCTTCTGGCTTCATCGGTTTTCCCTTCAGCAGCCGCTTGTGCTGCTGAAATACGACCGCCAGTGAAAATTGGCCAAATGGCACGGATGGAAGACGTAAAGATATCTCGCTCTGTGATCGTAGATGTCGTATTGGCCAACGCACCAAAAATTGGCTGGAAGGCAGGAGGAACTGCGATATGTTGCCCTGTGCTGTCGAGAAGTTGTTGTCCAGACACGGTGACATCGGCATCCAAACGAGTGTAGTTAGCCCCAATGCTAATAGAGGGCAGATTTAAACTGCTGGTGGCGCTTTGCATATGTTGCTGGCTTTCAACATTGGCGCGTTGTGCTGCAAGAGAGTGGTTGTTTTCTTGCAAAAGTTGCCATGCTTGCTGAAAGGTAATGGGTGCCGCCTGACAGGCGAGCGATATGGAGCTCGAGAGCAGCCCAATCATCAATAGCTTACTGTGTCGTTTCATGATGGATATCGCAAAATAGAGTAATGACTCTAATATATAGTAATTGTGATCCACTGTTAAGTTGTGGGTTTATCTTTTCGCCAAGATTGCGAAATGAGCAGTTGCTATCTTGGTAAGGAAATGTGTCTATTAAAACATGAAGCCTCACCTATGCAAATTGGAACTTATTATGGGCAAGGTACAGATAATAAAAAGCACAACCCGAAAGCTGTGCTATTTTGCGTAGAGGCGAGCTATCTTACTTCATGGAAGGGCAGAAGAATTCTGCTCTCCATTCAAGTTGTCGAGAACCTTGCATGGTCTGCAAAAGATCCCGTCCGCTCATTTGCGGGAATGATAAAAGGACTTTCAGGTCACTCGGACTCCGGCCGTCTTTTTCATAAGCCCTGACGTGTGTAAAGGTTGAATGCATATTCTTCGACAGCATTGCCTTATTCAGACAAATTCCAAAGGTATCGCGTTCCATATTGATCGTTCCTTATCAATTGACACCACCTTGTCGTTATTATTGTAATCAAGTTTGATGTTGCTTCATTGCCCAAAAAGTATACGCCCTACGCCCTAAAAAGACCTCAAATTTAGCTAAATTCGTAGTGATCTAGATCAATAACTGGTTCGATGGTTATGTAACTTGTTGTTTATTTAAAATCCACTTCTCACATTTGAGAGGTATTACTTGCAGGATAATAAATAGTCATTTCACGAGGATTTATTTCTTGCGATTCACACTTCCGAATGGAGGTAAGAGCATGCATGTTAAAACGGTGTTAAGTTAAATCACTTTTCTCTGTTTTTAAGTGGTACGAAAGAGGTAAGCATGACGTGGCAAAGCATCAGTTTTCGTAAAAGAATGCTGGTCATTATGACGCTCTCTGGTTTGATTGAGTTGCTTATCCTCGTAGCAGCGGGCTTTGCCTACCTCAAATACACACAAGAGCAAGAAATGGGGCAGAAAGCACTGGGTGTGGCTCAATTTCTTGCCAACTCGACCACCGTGGTTGAGCTGGTTGAAAACCGTGACAATGTCACCTATCAAGCAAAGTTTCGTGAACTAACGGAAGCATTAGGTGCTGCGTTCATCGTTGTTGGTGACCGAGAAGGCATTCGTTTAATCCACCCCCTTGATGAACGTCTTGGTTTGCCGATGCGTGGTGGTGATAACGCCCGAGCATTGGAAGAAGGCGAAGCGTATATCTCGACAGCAAGAGGTTCACTGGGCTATTCGGTGCGTGGCAAAGCGGCTGTGTTTAACTCGGCGGGTGAGGTCATCGGCGTGGTCTCTGTGGGTTATCTGCTTGATCGATTGCAAGACAGAATAGAGCCATTTGCGTGGTTTTTAATTGCTATGACGTTACTGGTGGTTGCTGCGAATGCCTTGGTTTCCAATTACGCTTCTCGTAAATTTCAACGGGCGATTTTGGGATTTGAACCAGAAGAAATTGGTCGTTTATATGGTGAGCTTGATGTGACCATGAGTACCATTAAAGAAGGGGTGTTAAGTATTGACGCCAACGGCGTTTTGCGTTCCATCAACCGCAGTGCGGCGCACATTCTCGGGTTAGAACCGACTCAAGTGCTGAACAAACCGCTCTCAGATGCGTTACCTGCCAGTGATCTGTACCGGGTACTCGAGACGGGACAAGAAGATCACGATATTGAACTTTACCTCAACCAAAAGAGGTTGATTGCCAACCGAAGCCCGGTTTACGTGGATGGCAAAATTGTCGGCGCAGTGTCCAGCTTTCGTTTGCGTGATGAAATTTCTGAGCTCACTGAACAGCTTTCTCAAACCAAAGAGTATGCCGATTTATTGCGCTCACAAACGCATGAGCATCGCAACAAACTTAATACCATCAGTGGCCTAGTTCAGATGGGCGAGCTCGACGCGGTTCAACAGCTTATCGGTCAGGAGACGGCACACTATCAGGGGCTGATCGAGTTTCTACGCGATACGATCAAAGATCCATTGGTGGCGGGCATGTTGCTAGGAAAAACAGAACGTGCGCGTGAGCTGGGCTTGGAGTTAGTGGTTGAAGAAGGGGCTCGTTTAGAGCCGCTAAGTGCTTGGCTCAGTCCAGAAGACATCACGACAATACTCGGTAACCTGATTGATAACGCCTTTGACGCGACAATGAGCGCAATTGCACAAGAAGGCAATTTTGCCCGTTCACGTAGAACCATTGAAGTCTCGATCAGTGACTATGGGACGGAAGTGATTCTCGAAGTACAGGACCAAGGTTGTGGTTTACCAACGCAGTTTTCCACTGAGCAGCTGCTTGAGAAAGGGATCTCAAGCAAAGCGACCAGCATGCGTGGGGTTGGGCTCTACTTAGTCAATCAATTAGCCGCACGTTATGGTGGCTCGATAGAGATGGCGGAGAATGACAAATTTGGCACAAGAATGACGGTCTATTTACCCAAGGAAGAACAAAGATGAACGCCAATACCCGAGTGATGATAATTGAAGATGATATGGCGATTGCTCAGCTTCATCATAAGTATTTGCAGCAAATGGACGGCTTCGAGGTGATTGGCATTGCGACCACACAAGCCGAAGCCGAAATGCAGTTGTCCGTGTTCGAGCCCGATTTGGTTTTGCTCGATGTTTACCTTCCTGATGGCAGTGGGTTGGAGATCCTCAATCAAATTCGCGGCAGCAATCGTCATTGTGACGTCATTTTGATTACCGCAGCAAGAGATGTGGAAACGCTACAAACCGCAATGCGTGGCGGTGTGGTGGACTATTTGTTGAAACCCGTGATGTTTCCACGGCTGGAAAGTGCCTTGAACAAATACCGTGCGCAACGAGTGCAACTGGGAACGGTGTCCGATCTCAATCAAGGCTTGGTGGATAAAATGCTGCAAGCAAGCAGTACGCAGGAAATCGTATCCAACCGGCTACCCAAAGGTATCGATGGGGTTACCCTTGATAAAATTCGAACCTTATTTCAAGGCGAGCTTTCTTATACTGCCGATGAAGCGGGGGAGCAAATCGGGGCCAGTCGCACCACGGCAAGGCGCTATCTTGAATATTTGATCAGTTCGGGTGAGCTTGCTGCCGATTTGAATTACGGTACGGTCGGTCGCCCTGAACGAACGTATCGCAAAGTTCATCGTTAATTTGTAGGTTATGCGGCAAATTTAATATGTGAGCGGTGTTTTTCTTACTTATCGTGCAATGGATTACATTTGAGCGAATATTTGCTGATTATTTGTCCACATCTTAATTAAACTGGTCTAATCAGTTTTAAATTAAATAATCTTTAAATAACAAGTGGATATGTCATTTTTGAGTCATAATTTAAACGATTGCGATTCTAACTATTGATGTATGTCAAATTGTCGTAGACAATACGCCCCCGTGTCGGGCAAATCATTCTTATTACCAACCCACACTCACTGTTTTGTAAGGTTTTGTCTATTAGTGGAATAGGCAGGGCCGATTATCAATTTTTAGGTGTCACTGATAGGGTGGGCTCATCCTTTAAGCCGTATCCAGGCACACAACAAGTACCTCGTTTTTAAGGGAAAGATGATGGTAATACCAGAAAACAGCAGCATCGTAATTTTTGGTGCTTCAGGTGATTTAACATATCGCAAGTTGATCCCTGCTTTATACCACCTCTACGCAAGTAAGCAGCTACCAGAAAACTTTGCTATTTTAGGTGTCAGCCGCACTGAATACAGCGATGAATCTTATCGCGAAAAGTTAAAGCGCTCTCTTCAGGAAATGGAGAAAACGGAACCAGCCATTCTGGATTCATTTATCGACCATCTTCACTATCAAGCCATCAACACGTCAGACACAAAAGACTACGCGAAGTTGGTTGTACGTTTAGACGAATTGGCCGCTCAATACCAGTTCGAACAACGTAATACACTGTTTTATCTGGCCACACCGCCAAGCCTTTACAGTGTTATTCCTGCAAGCCTTGCTCATCACGGTCTCAATAGTGAAGAGGATGGTTGGAAGCGCCTGATCATTGAAAAACCGTTTGGTTATGATTTGGCTTCGGCACGTCAGCTCGACAAAGAAATACACGATTGCTTCCAAGAGCATCAGATCTATCGCATCGACCACTACCTTGGAAAAGAGACCGTTCAAAACTTACTTGTTTTCCGTTTCTCTAACGCCATGTTTGAACCTCTGTGGAACCGCAACTTCATTGATTATGTGGAAATCACAGGTGCCGAATTCCTTGGTGTGGAAGAGCGCGGTGGTTATTACGACGGCTCCGGTGCTGTGCGCGATATGTTCCAAAACCACCTACTGCAAGTGTTGGCGATGGTGGGCATGGAGCCGCCAGCACAAATTAACGCCGATTCCATGCGTGATGAAGTAGTGAAAGTTCTCCAGTGTTTAAAACCGCTAGAGGAAGATGATCTGCGTAACAACCTGGTTTTGGGTCAATACACAGCATCAGACGTGCGCGGACAACATCTGCTTGGCTACCGTGAAGAAAACGGCGTAGCGGACGATTCTCGTACTGAGACTTACATTGGTCTGAAAGCGTACATCAATAACTGGCGTTGGAATGGCGTACCATTCTACGTGCGCACGGGTAAGCGTCTTCCAACTCGCGTGACAGAAGTGGTTATCCACTTCAAACAAACACCGCATCCGGTATTTGGCCAAAACGCTCCAGAAAACAAACTGATCATTCGTATTCAGCCTGATGAAGGCATTCAAATGAGCTTCGGTTTGAAAGAACCCGGTGCAGGCTTTAAAGCCAAAGAAGTGAAGATGAACTTCCATTATGCTTCGTTGCAAGAAACGCAAATGCTGACCGCCTATGAGCGTCTGCTTCTAGATGCGTTAAACGGCGATGCAACGCTGTTTGCTCGCAGCGATGCGGTAGAAGCGTGTTGGAAATACGTTCAACCTATCCTCGATTTCAAACAAGATCCACAAGCACTCTTTGGTTATGCCTGCGGTACTTGGGGGCCAAAAGAGTCGGACGATTTGCTGCAGCGTGACGATCGCGCGTGGCGTTTCCCATGCAAAAACCTAACAGATACGGACTACTGCGAACTATGATCAATCACAAGATCTACCAAACAGCAGAGCAGGTAGTAGAAAGCCTAGCAAACGACATGAAAGCGTTTAGCGAAATGGGCCGACCTGTTCATATCTCACTTTCTGGTGGCAGCACGCCTAAAATGCTGTTTAAGCTTTTGGCATCAGAAACGTACGCAACCTCCATTCAGTGGCAAAACCTTCATTTTTGGTGGGGTGATGAACGCTGCGTGGCACCAGACGATGCAGAGAGCAACTACGGTGAAGCGAATGCCCTTTTGTTCTCAAAACTAAGAGAATTGAGCCAAGTGAGCGTTCCTGCGGAAAACATCCACCGTATCCGTGGTGAAGAGCAGCCAGAAGTGGAAGCGGCCCGTTTTGCAAAAGAAATGGCAGACGTTATTCCAACCGATAATGGCACACCTGTGTTCGATTGGATCTTGCTTGGTGTAGGCGCAGATGGCCACACGGCGTCGCTTTTCCCAGGTCAAACGAATTATGACGATGAGAACCTGTCAGTATTGGCTTCTCATCCGGAATCTGGACAAATTCGCGTTTCGAAAACGGCACGAGTACTGGAAGCGGCAAAACGCATTAGCTACCTAGTACTGGGTGCCGGTAAAGCGGACATTGTTGAAGAGATCAACAGCAATCCAGCGGAAGAACTTCCTTACCCGGCAGCGAAAATTCATGCGAAAGCAGGGCTGACGGAATGGTATTTAGATTTAGACGCAGCAGCGAAAATCGCTTAACCGTCGCAGAAAGAAATATATTGGAGAGAAACAATGAAAGGTGATATCGGTGTTATTGGCCTAGCAGTAATGGGTCAAAACCTTATCCTGAACATGAACGACCACGGCTTTAAAGTGGTGGCTCACAACCGTACTGCGGCGAAAGTAGATGAGTTTCTAGAAGGCCCAGCGAAAGGCACCAACATCATTGGCGCATACTCGCTTGAGGAACTGGTTGAGAAACTCGAAACACCACGCAAAGTGATGCTGATGGTTCGTGCTGGCGCGGTAGTAGACCAGTTTATTGATGCACTTGTACCGCTTCTAGATAAAGGCGACATCATCATTGACGGTGGTAACACGAACTACCCAGACACCAACCGTCGTGTAGCGGCACTGCGTGAAAAAGGCATCCACTTCATCGGTACTGGTGTTTCTGGTGGTGAAGAAGGCGCACGTTTCGGCCCTTCAATTATGCCTGGCGGCGCTCCTGAAGCATGGGAAGCGGTTAAGCCTATCTTCCAAGGTATCTCTGCAAAAACTGACGCTGGCGAGCCTTGCTGTGACTGGGTGGGTAACGACGGCGCAGGCCACTTCGTTAAAATGGTTCACAACGGCATCGAATACGGCGACATGCAGTTGATCACCGAAGCGTACCAGTTCATGAAAGATGGCCTTGGTATGTCTGCAGACGAGATGCAAGCCGTTTTCGCCGATTGGAACAAGACTGAGCTAGACAGCTACCTAGTTGAAATCACCGCTGACATCCTTGGCTACAAAGACGAAGATGGCGAGCCACTAGTAGAAAAGATCCTAGACACAGCTGGCCAAAAAGGTACTGGTAAATGGACGGGCATCAACGCGCTGGATCTTGGTATTCCTCTCACGCTTATCTCTGAGTCTGTATTCTCTCGCTGCCTATCGGCACTGAAAGATCAACGTGTTGAAGCGGAGAAGCTCTTTGGCAAGACCATTACTCCAGTGGAAGGCGATAAGAAAGAGTGGGTTGACGCACTTCGCCAAGCGCTTCTAGCATCTAAGATCATCTCTTACGCTCAAGGCTTTATGCTGATGCGTGAAGCGTCTAACGAAAATGGTTGGGATCTCAACTACGGCAACGTGGCACTGATGTGGCGCGGTGGTTGTATCATTCGTTCTGCATTCCTAGGTAACATCCGTGATGCGTACGAAGCGAACCCAGATCTTGCGTTCCTAGGTTCTGATGACTACTTCAAAGGCATCCTACAAAACAGCCTAGTGGCATGGCGTAAAGTAGCGGCGAAGTCGCTAGAAGCGGGCATCCCAATGCCATGTACAACGTCTGCACTGACGTTCCTTGACGGTTACACAACAGCGCGTCTACCTGCAAACTTACTGCAAGCACAACGTGACTACTTCGGTGCTCACACTTATGAGCGTATCGACCGTGAGCGTGGTGAATTCTTCCACACCAACTGGACAGGTACCGGCGGTAACACAGCGTCGACGACTTACGACGTTTAATAGATCGTTAGTTAACCAATAAAACGCAAAAGGATGTCCAAGTGACATCCTTTTTTATTGAATGACGTTTAAAGCTAATGAATAAGCTTACGCGTTCTTTTCTTTGGGTGTGGCAGAATGGTATTTTTTGATGAACTTGTCGCGAAGGTAGAGCAACAAGCTCACAACTAAAGCAACGATAGACACCGTAAACAGAGCATACATACTCAATATCCACGCAAACGTTGCGCTAAGAAAAGCGACGAAAGAGAACATTCTGCTGAATGACATGACATGACCGAGTTTCTGTTGCATAAGAACCTCCAATGGTTTCTGTTTGTCTCTGCCTACAATGCCAGTCAGTGGGGGGGGATACATAAAATGTCGGCTAAATAAATCTCAAAAAGTGTACATCTTTGATGAAGGTAGTGTTTTTATTCAACATGAAAGGCGGTATTTCGTAAAAATGTTGTCAAAAGTCTCACTTTGTCTATCTACGCCCCCGAACTCATCCTATAATTAGCGTGCATATGGAGGATGTTTAATATTTAAACATCCTCTATTTTTTGAAACCGCCAACATGGAGTCGATTCGTTTGTGAGTCGATGTTGTTAAATGCTTACCGGGAAGGTGATTTAAATTACAACCGAGGTTCTTAAGATGACTATTAATAAGTACTTTGTATTTGTTCCACAAGCTGTTGAACAAACTCAGGAAAAGGAAAATAAAGTGGTAACAGATAAGGAAACTCAACGTCAGGCATTAGTAAAGCAAGCTCAGCAGGAAGGCGGGCTATAACGGCTAGGTTTCATAATGAGAGAGCACCCATCGAGGTGCTCTTTTTTTGTCTTTCGCGTGAGAAGAGTGCATTGGCTCTTGCGGCTAAAAAGCAAATTTTACCGCAGTTTGTCCATTAAACTGTTCAGAATCTCGGTAGGTATTGTAGCCTGCTGACACCTCTAACGAGAAAGTCGATCCAAACATAAACTGTCCAGTGAGTTTGAAGTCATTCATCACATCTTGGTCAAGATAAGAAATTCGATATCTTGGCGTGAGGGCTAAAAAGGGCGCAAGCTGGAAACTCACGCCGAGATCGGCTGCCGGGCCAAACTCTCGGAACCTCGCAGAACCTTCACGGGAGCTGTATTCACGCTCTACGTCGTATTTACTGACACCAACAGTGTAGAAAAGCGAAGTGGTATTGAAATTGTTGTAACCGCCTAAGCCAGCAAACGAGCTGGAGATGTCGGTATTTCCTGATGTGGTACCTTCAAACTCGTATTTGACATAAGCATCCATGGTAACGGGTGAATAGCTACCAGTGAAGTTAACACCAAAAAGATCTCTTGAGCCTTTACCATCGAACTCAGAGCCTAGAAATGATCCTAGACTGTCATTTTTCTGCTCGCTGTATTGCAGACCGACACCGATGTAAGAGTATTTTCCAAAAGAGTTTGCGTGTGCAGTTGCGTTAAGGGTCAGTAGCAGCGCTACTGTGGTCAATGTTTTTATTTTCATTGTACTTTCTATGAAGATGATGAATCGAGAAGGCGACCTTAACAATTAATAAAACAATGTTCAATTGTAATATTTATAGTGACCGTAATTGTTCTAAGCAGGGCTTTGTTGATGATTATATTAGTTTAAGTGAATGTATGAATGTAATAGGCGAGATGCTCATTATTAAGACGTCGAAAACTGGCAATTAGGCCCTCATCGACTAGTGTTATGGCGAACATAACAGCGTGTAGGAGGCAAAATGGATAAGAATCCCATCGGTTGGTTTGAGATCTATGTTGATGATGTAGAGAGAGCCAAACATTTTTATCAATCGGTTTTTCAAGTCACTTTTGAACAAATGCTGGATCCGACAGGAACAGATATAGAAATGTGGTTCTTCCCATCGGATATGGAAAGCTATGGCGCAAGTGGAGCATTAGTGAAGATGGACGGTGTTAGCGCCGGAGCAGGCGGTACACTGGTGTACTTTTCTTGTGAAAACTGCGCTGTTGAACAGGAGAGAGCAACGCAACATGGTGGCGTTGTCGTTCAAGCGAAAATGGCCATCGGAGAGTACGGCTTTATCTCCCTAGTGCAGGATTCGGAAGGCAATATGATCGGCTTGCATTCTATGCAGTAGCGAAATTGTTTTGCGTTCTCTTTACATAGAAAAGGCATCTAACAAGATGCCTTTTTGATGTGTGAGCCGTTTATTGACGAATAAGGTGTCGCTTAAACGCCGGCACGTTTCAGTAGGCCTGCCATAAGCGCAGAGCTTGAGCGCGCTTGTTTGCCTTTACCTTGTAGCGTTTTCGCAAGTGAGACGTTATCAATACTCTTGGCAATGTACGCCATTGAGTTGTACAAATCCGTCGCGGATTTGATCTTTGACTTGTCATTCATGGGCGCAAGCAGTTGCACCATTTGAGTACCACTCATCTGTTTCTCTGTTGCGTATTCCTCAACGGCATCTAAAAGAAGATCAAGGTCGACCATGGCTTCTGCACTTTCGATACCTTGTTTTTTCATCTCTTTTTGGTTGCGTCGACGCATTTGCTTAATGATGAAAGCTGGCTTGTTGAGCTTTTTGAAGCCGAAATAGCCGATCAGCGCGACAACCGCGATACCGCCAATCACATAACCCCAAACTGAACCTGTAGATTCAACAACAGGTTGAACAGTTTCTACTGCGTATTCAACGGTAGTAGGTGCATCAGACATAAAATTTACCTTTGAAAATGGCTTCTAAAATGAAGCGTAATACTAAATCTGGCTAGCGAAGCACCGCATTGCGGTGAATCAAAAATCGTTGGATAAGCTACTTTTACTTAAGTAGACAATGCATTTGTTTTATCTCGCTTGCACATGTTATTGGGGCCACATACTGAAATACAAGGCATGAGGAGACGCTATCTTTTAAAGTGCAGCCATTGATCACACTTTTATTGAGCATTGAGACACTATTTGAGCAATGGCTTAGCGCGAAGCGGCGGATGAAAAAGACGTGGCGCTAAAATTGAACGATACTTTAGTGAGGTTTGCAATTGAGGTTGAGCGCATATGGAACAGCGACGATTCGATAATCCATGCATTCGGCATTGCTGTTTGAATGAGGAAGATGTCTGTTTAGGTTGTGGTCGACACCTAAACGAGATTTTAGGTTGGACACAATCGAACGCAGCACAGCAGCAGGAAATATTGGCGCGCAGCCAAGCGCGTTTAGCCGCACTGAAGGCGCGCGTTTATCTCCAGCACCCCAAATGAACTTCACGTAAACACGCTCCCCGTTTGTTCACGAGAATATCGTGACAAAAACTGATAATATGTCCGCCTTATGCTTTATTTCTACTCTCTGTATCTCTACTCGCTATGTCTCAACAAGCCAAATTGACACTCATTCGCGGATTACCTGGTTCTGGTAAAAGTACGCTGGCGCAACAACTCGCGAAGCAAACGCTCGCCGTTCATCTCGAGGCAGACATGTATTTTGTCGATCAGCAAGGCCGCTATCAATTTGACCCAACGCGTTTAGAGCAAGCCCATCGCTGGTGTTTAAACAAAGTGTGCCAATACCTCAAACAGGGCAGAGCGGTGATTGTGAGCAATACCTTTGTTCAGCATTGGGAAATGAAGCCCTACTTGCGTTTTGCAGAGCGTCATGGCCTCAGCGTGGAGATTCTTGTCTGTACAGGTGAATATGGCTCGATTCATGATGTGCCAGCACAGACGATAGAAAAAATGCGTCAGCGCTGGCAAAACTAACTCAACGACCTCGTCCATCCACCATCACAATGATGGTTTTGACGATAATGACTATGTCTGTTTGCAGCCAATTGGAGAAGGAATTGAGGCTCAAGGCATAGCTATGATCAAACCCCACTTTTCGGCGAACATCTTCGATGCTGGTGTCGTAGCCTTGATTGATTTGGGCAAGCCCTGTTATTCCAGGTAAGACACCATAGGTGCGATCGGCAAAATAGGGTATCTCTTGTTCAAGCCGCTGATAAAAATCGGGTCTCTCAGGTCTTGGGCCAATTAACGACATCTCACCTTTTAAAACATTAAACAGCTGTGGCAACTCATCTAGGCGCGTTTTGCGTAAGAATCGCCCCACAGGCGTGATTCTTGGGTCGTTTTCCGTTGCCCACACTGCGCCAGAGCGTGATTCTGCATCGCAGTACATGGTGCGAAACTTCATGATCTCGAACAGTTCCATTTTCTCGGGGGTCGAGCGTCCGACACGCAACTGTTTATAGATGATGTTGCCTTTCGAGGTGACTTTGATTGCCAATGCAATCAGAGGAAAGAGAGGCAAGGTCACGATCAATGCTAATAAGGCAAACACTAGATCGAACAGACGTTTTGCTCGGAAAATATTCGATTCAAACAAGCCATAGCGTTTCATAACTCTTCTCCATTTTGATTAATGCGTGACCACTGGCCATTTTCTTTGCCCAGCAGATAGCGCAAGCCGCCGAGTAAATTGGCAAGGTGGCCCGTGATGAGGTAGTGAATCAGTTTGATCGGTTTGAATTTGGCTGCAGTCGGCCAGTAGTGGCCAAGCATCGCACCGAGATAGATGGCCAACTGTAAACCCAATAACGCGGCAAAAATGGCATGCTGCATCAGCCATAATGACGTGATCAAACACAGCAGCATTAAGTAAGGAGTGAGCAGTCTGAGCCCTTTGCCAGAAAAGAAGGTAAAAGCGGTTCCCCCAAACTTTGGGTTGAGTAACGCCGCCAATGCGATCAATTGTTGCATGTTGCCCGCAGATATGCGTAAACGGCGCGCATAATCTTGTTGAAGCTCGCTATGTTCAAGTTCAAGCGCCACCATTTCCGTCTCATAATCTGCTTTATGGCCTTGTTTGACGATGCTCATTGGCAAAATGAAATCATCATTAATGGTATTGCTGCTCAGGGGCGTAAATAACTTAGTGCGAAAAAGATAGAAGGCGCCGTGTGAACCAATACTTGAGCCGATTGATGACTCGGTCGCCTTGATGCGTGTTTGATACTGCCAGTAGGCATTCTCTGCCGAATTTTCATGGCACCAAATGCGATAACTGGCGTTGACCACGCCAGTTTCTGGCTGTTCAAAATGCGCGGCGGCCAGTAGCAATGCATCGACGGAAATCAATGCTGAGACGTCGCTGAGCGCCGTTATATCACTGGTGATTTGGGCAACTTCGTCATTAATCACCGACACCTTGCCTCGGTTCACTGGATAGTCGTGAATTTCGAACAGTATCTCGGAACAAATTGCTTCTTGGATGGTGTCTTGAGCAATATCAACGGTGTTGTCGGTGCATCCATCGCATGCGATGATCACGCGTAGCTTGTTGGCAGGATAATCTAGGCTCGCAAGGTTACGTATTTTGTCGGCGATCCAATGCGCTTCGTTGTAGGCAGGAATAACAATCGTAATGCTGGGCAACATCTTGTCTTTTTGCTGCACGAGGTAATGGCGTTGGAGTGTGTTTGAACTCAGATTCGACGTCTGTTTTTTTCTTCCGGCCATCCATTTAAGTAAAACGGGATAGCCGACGTGGTGGTAAACAATTAAGCTGGCTGATGTTGCAAAAATGCCAGCCATCATCCACTCATAGAAACTCAATGTTGCCATCATAGAGATGCTCCTAATGCCAATTGGTTGTACTGCGCCACCATGTGACGAATATTATGATGACGCACGACAAAATCGCGCAAAGTATGTGCAGCAGCGGATCGGTCCATGACCAATAACGCATTGATTTCTTGCGCTAACGCGGCTGCGTTAGCAGGAGGGCAGAGCCGACTCAAATGGGGACATAAGGTTTCGTGGGTGCCGCCAACGCTGGTGGCAACCACCGGAACATTGCACGCTTGGGCTTCGAGTGTCGAAAGAGGAAAGCCTTCGTTGAGTGACGGTAAGCAGAAAAGATCAAGCGATTGATAAAAAGTCGGCATCGTGCAGCAAAGGCCGAGAAACGTCACGCGATCTTGCAGTTGCATGGTAAACACCAAACGCTCTAACTCTTGGCGCAAAGAGCCATGACCAGCAATCGCCAAGTGCACATCGTGAGGCAGCATGGGCAGTGCTTGTATCAGCCACTGCTGACCTTTCACCGGTTCCAACCTTCCTGCGCAGCCGACAATGCGCTTGTCCAACGGCAGATCTAATTGCTTACGAGCCCAAGTTTTATCCGCAGGGGCAAAGTAATCACAATCAATGCCGTTTTTAATGGTAATGATGTTTTCACGATGCAGATGTTGTTCAATGCTCAGTTTTACTTCGGTTGCGTCGGCCACCAAGATGGGTTGCACCAGTTTTAACGCCAATGTTTGCAATAACGCGTTTTTAGTCTGGGTAAGGTGCCAACCGTCATGTTCAGTATGAATGCGGCAAGCAACACCGCTTAAACGAGCCGCAAGCCCTCCGTACAGTAACGGACCAATATGATGGGTATGAACCACATCGGGTGAAAACTGGCGAAACAGCTTAACGAGATAGCGAATGCTCTGAACGCGGATACCCGCCCCTTTGTCGAGAAAGACGCATTGGCGAGCGTATTTGCGCAGTTTAGGCCAGTGCGATACGGCATCTTGTTTAGTGCCCTCTAGGCTAATGATGTAGACATCGTGATCCTTCGAGCAGACGTTCATCATGTCCAAAACGAGCGTTTCTAAGCCGCCGGGAGCGAGATGTTGAACAACATGAAAAATGGTTTTTCTCGGCTTGTCTTTGTTCATGGCCTATCCCCATTTCAACTGATTTACGTAAAGCATTGCGTAGTTCTTCAGGGATTTTGCAGGTTATGTGCCAATCATTTAGTTGAATTAAAACATGAGGTTATAATTTTTCTTTGTGTCGTTCTCATATTGAGAATCGCTTTGACGAGCGATAAAAAATGCCCACCGAAGCGGATGCTGTGGTGGGCGAGGCGTGATATTCAGTGGGATCAGTTACGCGGGGCACGAATACGAGGAATCACCGTTAAAACGGGCACATTGATGAGACTGCGTAACTGTTGTTGACTGCGTATGGTTGAGTCAAAGATCTCAAAGAAGATCGCCATGCCTGCGCCGAGTGCGATGCCGCCAAATAGCCCTGCCAGCACGAAGAGAATCACAGGCAAGTTGGCGGTGGAAGATGGCGTGTAGGGGACATCGATGACTTTCACACGTTTATTTTGCTCAAAAATGCCTAATGAGCCTGTCAGTTGCGCCATCTCATAACGCTGAACCAATTCTTCATACAATTGGCGCTTCACGGTGACGTCGCGCTCGAGCCGTGTGATGTCTTTCGCGGTATTGCCGAAGTGGTTGGCTTTTTGTTCCAGCTCGCCAATCATGTTTGCGAGGCTGAGGGTTTCTTCGTTCAGTGCCTCGTAACGGCCTCGTATCGCCTGCAACTGCTGCAACTGAGTGACTAAAAGTGGCTGGCTGTCACTGGGATCGCTGATGGTGCTACTGGCGATATCCCATAGTTGAGCGCTATTGAGCGTGACACTGCGGTTACTCAGCAGTTGATGTCGCTCTTGTTCCAAACGCGAAAGCTCACGCATTTTGGCTTGAACAGAGCTGTGCTGCTCGGTGTACTTAGCGCTTAGCAAGGCAAGCTCACTGCGGATAGTGATAATTTGCTCTTCAATTTTGCCAATCACAGGGTTGGTTTTCGACAGTTGTTGGTCAAGCGAACCTAAAGTTTTTTCCACACCGGCAAGCTCGGCTTCTTTCTCAGCAAGGCTCTGTTTAAGAGAAGCTAAGCGCGTTAAGTTCTGCGCTTGCATTGCAGGTGTGTCGGCAGAATATTGGTTTTGAAAGTCCGCCAACGCTTGCTCAGCCGCGAACAGCTCTTGTTGGCGTTTTTCAATATGCACGGTGAGAAATTCGCTGGAATCGCGGATGGACGAACGCTCTGGAGCCAACAGTTGGTCGATAAATTGATCGCTGACTGCCGAGAGCAGTGAAGCCATGCCTTTGGGCGAGTTGGCGATCAGTTCAATTTGGATAAAATCTTTACCTAACTGCTGAACGTTGAGCTTTCCAGCGAGTTGATGAATGAGACGATCCTGCTCGGCGGTGGTCATGTTGTCATCAATCAGCCCCTCTTGCTTGGCCACGGAATAGAGTACATGGCGGCTTTTCAGCAAGGTGCTGAGAGCACTTAAGCGATCTTTGAGCATGGTAGAGACGGCAATATCTTCAAGAAACGGATTCATTTTGGCGGTTTCTTGGATCAGCATGCTGGTGTGTGAGCGATAAATTGGCGTCGCGGTCATGCCAATCAGCGCACCGACAATCGGCAAAATCACAATGGGCGTCACAATGACGTATCGACGTCGCCATGCGGCCACCAAAATGGAATAGAGGCGCAGTTTTAATCCCATCATAGCTGTTCCACCAAATGTTCAACGTAACGAGCGCGCGCTTCCCAACTTTGCTGGCTTAGCTGTTTATCGAGTGGATGGCGTGCTTTGGGTTGGCTTTGCAATGTGAGCAGTTGCGTCACCATTTCTTGTGCGTTTTCAGCCAACCAAAGATGGCTATAAAACTTCTCTACTGCGGGAAAGTTTTTACTCAGTACAGGTGTGCCTGAAGCCAAATATTCCAATAACTTCAATGGATTGCAGTATTTGATTTGCTGATTGATGACAAAGGGTAACCAACTGACATCCCAATGTTGTGAATACCGAGGCAGTGCATGGTGCGCTTTCTTCCCGAGATAAATTACATTTGGTAACTTGGGTAACGGATTACTATCAAATTCACAGGGGCCAATGAACACAAAACCCCAGTGTGGAAGCTGAGAGGCAACGCGTTCAATTAGGGAGTAGTCAAGCCATTGAGAGAGTGAGCCATAAAAACCGCATAGATGGGTAAAGCCGGTGGGCAAATCATCGGCTCGATGGGCTGGGCGAGTAAAGAGTTCAAGGTCGACGCCATGAGGGAGCAAGAAGGTTTTCTGCGCCGGGAATTTTTCCAACAAACGCTGGCTGGCCACCAATATGCAGTCGCAACGTTGTGCGAGTTTCGTTTCGTGTTGGCTCACCGTATGATGATCCACGCCAGCCAGCGATGCAAAATCATCACCACAATAATAGACCGAACGAAACAGCGGAAAACTGTCGAGTAAATCGGCAGCCGTTGGCAGTGAAGTCCAAAAGACTGGATCGTGCATTCGTAATTGGTTGAGTTTTCGTTGCAACTGTAGCGTCAGCATCTTTTTCGCTAACCAGCGAGCCCAGCGACTGGAGGGGGCAGGAATGGTGAGGAAAGAGACGATCTCGATGTTGCTCGAAACTGTATTGGACTCATCAAACGTTTCGCTATTTCCACCGTTTTCGCCATTTCCACCGTTTTTGACAAAGGACTGACGTTTTTGTAACGCGATGGCAAACAGTTTGGCCATAAGGCGTCTGGCGTCTTTTAAACTCCACTTGGGTTGACGAAGGCCAATTGAATTGACCCACAAAACGCGATGGCGCTTAGCGAGCTGTCGCACGATGTGCTGCGTTGAAGAAGGCAGCCCTCCAAAATCTTCTGCAAAAACAATCATGTCATTCATGATGCTCTCCTCAACGAGGTGTGTTCAATGCCCGGATCACATGGGCTGGATTGCCGCCTGCGATCACACCTTCAGGAATGGAATGTGTCACCACGCTACCTGCGGCGATCACACTGCCAGCTCCGACTGTGACACCCGCCATGATCATCACGTTGCTGCCAATCCAGCAGCCACGTTGTAGGGTAATCGGGCGAATCTGGCTGGGGTCATCGCCTTCACCTGCGGCACGACGTTTGGGATCTAAGGGGTGGCCGGAATAACCAAAAAACATGCAGCGTCCGGCGATCGCGACGTCGTCTTCAATCGTGATGAGATCGCCCACCGCGATGGTCGTTTGCCAGCCAATCGAGACACGATTGCCGATGTTCAATCGAGGCTCTTTGACTGAACTGCAGCCCGTGATGGTCGCTTGACCGGAAAGGTTACAGTCATCACCCATGGAGATACGAACATTGTTAGTGATGAGCGGTAATCCGCCATACAAATAGAGCTGTTTGCCACATGCCTTGACCCTGCCTTTGAATGCTGGTGTGGTGATGAAGGTGCGATAGACATAGTCACTTGACTGGCGAAGTAACACCATCAAGCGGTAGAGCAAGGCATTGTAGAAATGCGGGGTGGGTAAATTGGCACAACGGATCTGTTTGAGCGTGCGAAAAAGCGATCGCATAAGAGGATGGGGATGATGCTTGAGCCAAGATTTTAAGTCGCTTCCTCGAAAGGTTTTCGTGTTTTTCTCAATATCTGGTTTGACTCTGATTTGTGATTTATTCACCAACATAACGCCTCCTACCGAGCATCGAATGTTATCTTTCTCTAACCTCTTGTATCAACAACTATGCCACTTAGAGATTGTATAAAATTCAATAACTTAGTGTTCGTTGTTGCGCTGGTGTTTACGCATTCTCATTTTGAGAATCAATTTTGATGATGTGACTGATGGCAATCGTGAGGGCGGCAAGAATATAAATTGGCCAAGTAAACCCTTGGGTGAGAAAAGTACCGGAGACGATCGTTCCCAAAAGCCCGGCAAAGACCGCGTTGGCGGCAATATCAATGGCGGTCGGTGTTTGGTGGTGAATTTGCCGAATAGAATGCAAAGAGGTTTTGATTAAGCAAACAATGAGGCCAATAAACAGAGTTAGGCCAACAAACCCTGTTTCGGCAAGTACGCCAAACCAAGTGCTGTGCACTGCGTGATTGAGCCCATCCCAGTGCGGGCTGTAGAAGAAATAGTTGTAGTAAAAGTTTTGTAACCCGACGCCAAGTAAAGGATGGGCTAATGCCATTTTAAAAGCGGCCTCCCAAGCGTAGAGTCGCCCCATAGCTGAAGCATCAATGCCTTCTTCGGCTGCGCCGCCAGAAGCGCGCTCGGAGATCCCCGCTACCGCGTAGAGAAGCAAACTGGCCACGCACCCGAGGAGGATCAGCACGGTTTTATTGCGAATGGTTTTGTTAGCAAAGTAACCCAGAACCGCCATGGCACCGAGCAATCCGCCGCGGCTTTGTGTTTCCAACAAGGCCAAGAAGAGGATCGCACACGTCACGCCCGCAAGAAGGCGCACCATCAGGTGGGTTCGGCGATGAAAACTTAAGCTAACGCTGAACGCAAACGGAAACATCAGCACTAACGCCAGATCGTTTGGATCACCAAGCATAGAACCCAGATCGCGACCGATGGTGACACGTGAGCCTTCCACTAGGCCAATCCCTTGCATGGCGTTACTCAGTGCAACGCAACCAATCAGTAGGCCAGAGAGAGTGATGGTAATCGAAATAATGTTGAGATGTTTAGCGCTGGTGAAGAGCCACATGATGGCTAAGGTCATCACCATGATTTTCCAGTAGACACTGGAAAAAGCGCCAAATGCCACTCCTCGATTGCCCGCAAAGAAAAGACCAATGACAACCACAAGCCAAAAGGCGACTAACCAGTTCATTACAGGGTGCCAGTAGGGCTTCAACTGTCGTGTGATGATGAGATGCCAACCCAATGCAGCCAGAGCGCCAAATGAGAGCAATAAGGGAATTTTCAGAGAATAGAGCTGTGGTATGGCTTCATGGATACGAAAAAAAGAGAACACCACAAACAACAGCACCAACCAAAAGGTTTGATTGAGCACATAAAGCGTCGCGATAGGGAGTAAGCAAAGCGCCACCACCACAAGTGGGTTGGGTTGCCATGCCCATACCAGAGCCACCACCACACAAAGTGTCAGAACAAAGGCCAGATGGGGGTAGCGAGGGGTGACGGTCATAACGCCTCCTCATGAGCGTTCAATGAAGGTGTCGTCTGCAAGCCTTGTTGCGAGGGATCGCGTGGGGTGAATTTAAAGTGCAGAATCGGCCATGCCAATGCGATGATCACGCCAAAGCAGAGCAAGATTGAGAGTGCACCCGTTAGCCAATGGCTCGCGAAATAGAGTGCACAAACACCAATTAACGCGCAGAGAAAAATCATCGCCAGACGGGAAAGCTGCCATGGCAGAGTAAAGGCTTGTTGACTTAGTACCATCACGCCAATGGCTCGCACGCCTTGCGTGATCGCAAGGGCAAAACAGACACCGACCACGCCAAAGGATGACAGCCCCCAAAACAAACTCACGGCCAACAGCGCACAGACCAGATTCAATATCAGCAACTGCCGAGTTTGATGACGATAGAGTAGGCCGAGATTCACTATCTCATAACTTTCTTTGAACATCGCCGCTGGAATGAGCAATGCTAAAAAGGTGATCGCAGAGGCAAAGGTGGTGGGTAAGGCGTAGAGAACAAACACTTTTGCAATTGCAAACACCGCGACCGCAAGCAGTGAGATATAAACCAACCCACATTGACTGATCTTGACGGCTTTCGCCTCGCCTGAGTGGGCAAGGCATTCGAAACGTTTTGGCATCCACCACATGCCAAAAGGCTGCACAAATATACACAAGGCGAGCGCAAATTTCGCGGCAATGGCGTAAATGCCCAATTGAGCAAGGGAAGAAAAACCACCGATAAACCATCGTTCTGCCCCATTTAACGTAAAAGCCAGCAACGCAGAGAACATCAGCGGTGCAGCGTAGCGTAACCAACGCTTAAGTTGTGCCGATGAGATGGAAGCGATGCGATAGCGATTTAGCCAGTGTAGCGCCACGCATTGATAAAGTGCGCTGAGTAAGCTGCAAAGTAACAGCCCAGTGACACTCGGCCAATAGTGCAGCACCAGTAATACACAAGAGAGCTGGAGAACGAGTGCACTCACCGTTATCGTGACCAGCGCTTTGGCTTTGTCATCTTGAATTCTTAACCAAGCGGTGCCGATGGCAATCAAACATTCAAGGCTGATGCAGGCGAACAGAAGTGACAGTGTGATGGCATTGAGTTCTCCATTCCACACGATGCTTTGAACGATGGCAAAAGCGAGTAAGAAAAACGTCAGCGCGATGATCGCAGCGAGGGAGTACACCTGATTCACCACCTGCTTTTTCTCGCTCATCAGTTCACAGGGGGCTGCGAAACGGTATAGCACTTCATGCAAGGAGAGCGAAACCAACAGTGCGGAAAAGGTGCCAATTGAGGCCAATAACTCCAACGTGCCCAACTGAGTGGTGGAGAGATAGTACGCCATAATGGGCAGCATCAACAGTGCCGCGCCTTTTTGTAAAATCA
The DNA here is from genome assembly GCF_002224265.1 of Vibrio vulnificus NBRC 15645 = ATCC 27562. NCBI lineage: Bacteria > Pseudomonadati > Pseudomonadota > Gammaproteobacteria > Vibrionales > Vibrionaceae > Vibrio > Vibrio vulnificus. The sequence goes on along the minus strand of NZ_CP012881.1, from coordinate 3,204,355 downwards.
GCGCCACGCCAAACAGTGAAATGTTTTGCAGTGAACGGGAGTGGCGCAATTGTCGCAATCTCATAGCGCACCTTTTTCTCGAGTACGGCTAAGTGGGATGACATTGCGAGTGGTTTTTCCCCCTAATGAATCGATGATTGGCTGGTAACAAATATCGGAACGATAAAGCTTGGCTAAGGTTCTGCCATTGCGTGATAAACGTTGACGGTTACAGGGTGAGGCGAGCAGCAGCTCAATTTTCTGCCGTAAATCTTTTGCACTATTGGGTTGGTATTTAATGCAGTGTTCACCATCTGTCAGTTTTTCAGCCCAGAAAGCACCATCGTCGGGGATGACCACACACAGACCCGCAGCCAGAGCTTCGAGAATGGATAAGCCAAAAGGCTCATTTTGGCTGGTGGAAATAAAGATCGAACACTGCGAGCGGATGTGATCAAGATGGTTTGGCTGTTGATACCAATGGCAGCGCGTGAAGGTGAGATCCGGTTCACTTACCGCCAGTTGAGTCTGCTGAGGTTGGATATAGCAAACGTGGCAGTCGATGTCTTGAGGATGAATTTTTAATGCCTCCACCAACAAATCAAGCCCTTTCCATTTGAGTAATGACGCCGCCCAAAAGAGTTGATCGGATAGGACATCGCACTCTGTCGGCCACTGCTCAGCATTTAATCCATTGGTAAAAGGCACAAAGTTGTTGCGCTCAAACACCATTCTGGCGCGGTCTGTGTTGGCCATTGAGGGCGCTGTTTTTTCGTAGTAGCGACACAGTGCCCCGAAGAGGCTCTTTTTTGCGCAAGGTAGATAAAACACCTTCTCTGCTACCGAGAGGCAATAGCCAATTGAGCGAGACCGCGCCACTTTGCCATGAATCACTTGAGTAATCGGTGTTTTGAACATGAGTTTGAAAAGGTAAAGTGGCATATCAAGTCCAGGGCCAGAAATGCCCATTAGCCGATGGATCTTAGGCAAACGCAAAGTGATCACCAGCAAAACCAGCCAATGATAGGCTTGCAGTAGCCAGTACTTTAACCCTTGTTCCGCGAGTAACATGGCTATCGTCGGGTATGAATAGACCGAACAATTGCCATGAGCCAATGCGTTTTGCCAGTTATCGCGATTCGCGGTGACGATATAGAAATGGATTGAGCGCTGTTTGGCGACGTGCAGCATCTCTTGTGTGGCGATTTTAGACCCGCCTAGATAGCTAATGGGATCAAAAATTAACACGTTCTGTTTCATGACAGCAGCTCCTTACGACGAAAGAAGTAAAGAAGAGGACGCAGCATCACACGCCACTGAGGGGCGGGTTGGTCGCGCTTCATCAAGGCGAGATAATGCGCTTGCAACGTTTGGGTGTTGCACTGAATCGTCAGGTTTTCATGCGCATCCACGTAAGCGGTTTGTTTGAGCTTGTGACTCAGCGCCGGATTCAGCATCAGTTTTTGCATGGCTTGCATCAGTGAAAATACGCCGCTGTTGTGATACAGCAGCCCATTTTGGTTATGGGAAACGAATTCGGGAATGCCTCCAGTGCGTGGGGCAATCACAGGCAACTCCGCCATCATGGCTTCTGCTATCACCAATCCAAACGCCTCTTGGTAAGCGCCGCTAACAAAGGCATCCGCATCGGATTTCAGCCATATGGCGGCGTTGGCTTTTTCGCCTAACCAGTGCACTTGCTCGCTTAATCCCAATGTCTCGCTCAAGTGTTCAAGGGTTATACGTTCAGGGCCGTCACCAATGATCACTAAATGGGCTTTCTCGCCATTTTTTTTCAGCAGATAAAGCGCCTTGAGCAAACGATCAACGCCTTTTCTCGCGATCAAGGAGCCAATCGTGATGAAGGTAAAGGCTTGGCGTGGAATCGAAAGTTGAGTTTTGAGGGAAGTTTCAAGTGATGAGGAAGGCAAGCACACGCCGTTGTGCACCACACTCAACTGAGGCAGGGTAAGCCCTTCACTTTGCATTGCTTGGCTAATGGCGTCACTCACGCAAACAATGTTATCGGCGAGATGAAAGCCCATTAAAAAGCGCTCGCGGAGTGGGTAATCGCCATGGAGTTGAAGCAGCAGTGGGCAGTGGCAAAGTCGCGCAGCAATACTCATCCATTGGCAAGGCGCGCCACTGTTGACGTGGATAAGCGCAATATGGTGGCGTTGTATCAAGGTGATCGCCCGTGCGACCAATTTCATCGTGTTAAGGGGGTTAAACTTGTTTGACCCTATGACACCCAATACCGAAAATGGGTCTTGATAGGTGGTGATACCACATTGAGTGAGATGATCGAGCAGAGGCTGACAGTTTGACCATACAATGGGCTCAAACTGTTGGGTGTCTAATGTTGCCAGTAGATGGATGAGCGTTGTCTCGCTGCCTCGAATCCAGTTGTCCCCATAGTGGACAAATAAAATGGGTGTTCGTGTTGTCATTGTGATTCCCTACCCACGATTTATTCTCATGTTAGGTAGGGAGTGCAATGGCAGTGCCAAAGAAATACTCGATTTATCTCACTGAAAAATTGAGTATTTCTTGTCGGCTAATGGTGAGGTGTCAATTTGATTCTCAAATTGGGAGAAGCGTTGTCGATATGATAGGCCGAGAGAATTTGCGGTAAGACGGCTTGAGGCGAATAGTGTTGCATTATGGTCTCGCGAGCCTGAAGCAGTAGGCGTTGCTGTTCCACGGATGGCATCTCCAACCAACGCCGCAAATGCGCCACTAAATCTGCTTCTGTTTGCGCAATAAATCCGTTTTGACCATGTTCGATAAGTTGGCCCAATTGGCCTACGTTCATCGCAATGACAGCGACGCCGTTTGCCATGGCTTCTAACGCGGCCATGGGTAAGCCTTCAAAACGAGAGGGGATGATCAACACGGAAATCTTAGGCCAAACCTTCGTCATGTCGCTGACAAATCCAGAAAACTCGACGTTGTCGTTCGCCAAGGTCTCCAATGGCTCGCGTTCTGGCCCGTCTCCGTACAGATGGAAGGTCAGTGAAGGGAAGTGCTCCGCCAACTCGACATATCGATCGGCGGCTTTTTCGTAACTCAAACGGCCAACAAAGCCGATGTGTTGCGCGCAACACTGATGCGATTCTGACGGCTCTGATACCGGGACAAAATTGTTGATTCGCTCTCCAGCAAAAGGCAAAGAGTGAAGAATGGCATCGCTGACCGCAAAGCGATGATCGCTAATGAAGCTGGTCAGGCGATCGACCCAATCGTACAACCACAGCTTACCCGTTTTGCTTTCTCCTGCATGATAGGTGCTGACTAAACGCAGATGCGGAAAGCTCATCATTCGTGCTAAGCGCGCGTAGATATTGGCTTTGTAGCCATGGGTATGTACGGCGATGGGCCGATAGCGCTTTAGCGCAACCGCTAACTGCATGATGGGCATGGGGTGATTGCCGGATAACTGAGAGATGTAGTTAACGCGGATCCCTCGCTGTCTGAGCTGCTGCATAATCGGAGGGCGACGGACATACTTGTTGGTTAACAACACACGTACCGAATAATGCTGAGCCTTGAGAGCCGAAGCAAGCTCAATCACATGGCTTTCAATCCCACCGTAAATGAGAGAGTCGAGCAGCAGCCATATCTCTTTCCCGACACGATGACTCTTAGCTGGGCGTTTTTTGCCGAGTGTGGCTTTGTTATCGTCAGGCATTTTCTTCTGCCTCCCACGCTTGTTTTTTGCGATACACCGTCGAAGGGCTTAGCTCCAACATCACCGCCGCACTGATCACGTTGCCGTCGCAAAAGGCGATGGCGTTTTGAATCGCTTCGCGTTCAATTTGCCACATTGGACGGATACTGCCGTCAGAATGGTGGAACGCATTGTGAGCGAGTGGATTGGCCTTGGATGTTTGCGTCTCAAGCGAATGATGGTTTAACGCCTCATGTCCGTTGCGCATCTCTTGGATGACCGCTTGAACGGGTTGAGGTGGTGCTGAGAGTTTAGCGGGTTCTTTGACAGTTTGCGGTTTGGTGGTGAGTTGAGCCGGCAAATGTTCCATATTCAGTTGGTTGTCATCGTTGAGAACGACAATGTTACGAATGATGTTTTGTAACTGACGGACATTGCCCGGCCAGTTGTATTTTTTAAGTATTGATTGCGCTTCTTTGCTGATTGAGTTGAATTTTTTGCCGTCCTCTTTGGCGTAAGTTTTGAGGAAGTGATTGGCCAGCTCAACGATGTCGTTACCGCGTTCTCTCAGTGGTGGCATTTCAATTGGAACCACATGGACACGATAGTAGAGATCTTCCCTAAAACGGCCTTCTTCGACCTCTTTGAGGGGATCGCGATTGGTGGCGCAGATGATGCGTACATCCACTTTGATTTCTTTACTGCCGCCGAGTGGGGTGAAGGTGCCGGTCTGAAGAAAACGTAGCAGTTTTTTCTGCATCTCCAGTTCCATCTCGCACAATTCATCGAGAAATAGCGTGCCGCCGTTGGCCAGCATTGCTGCACCTTTGCGATCGGTTGTCGCTCCGGTAAACGCCCCTTTTAAGTGACCAAAGATTTCGCTTTCCATTAAGTCACGAGGAATCGCCCCACAGTTGATTGCGATAAAGGGCTTGTCTTTGCGCAGACTCTGTTTGTGTATCGCTTCAGCACACACTTCTTTCCCTGTGCCACTTTCTCCGTTAATAAAAACACTGGCGGAGGTTGGCGCCACTGAATCAATGGTTTTATATACGGCCTGCATTGGCAGGCACGCGCCGATAAAGCCGTGATAACGTGGTCTGTCGAAGCGAGACTGTATGTTCTCAACTAAATGCTCTAATTTGGCGCGTTTTAGATGAACGGCAATGGATGTTTTTAAACGGTCGGCTTTGATTGGCTTTTCGAGAAAATCTTCCGCCCCTTTGTTCATTAAGCTGACGGCGATGTCGACGGAACCATGAGCGGTGGCAATGATAACCGCGGTCGGAACATCGTTTTGGTTGATCCAGTCAAGCACATCTTCCCCGGACATATCGGGCAACTTGAGATCTAAAATCACCAGTTGCGGTGTATTGCGCTCAATAAACTGAATCGCGTCACGTCCGGTTTCCACGTGAAAAATGTCATAGGGTTCATCTTTGACGTATTGCTTATATAAAATGGCAAGTGAAGTGGAATCCTCGACTAACAGTACTTTTGCTCGCATCTCTTCTCCTTACCCATGTCACCGTCTGTTGCTCGTATATTAATAATAGTTTTAGCACATGGGCGTCGCTTTGTTGGGGTAAGCGACTATTTTTGATTGAAATTTTTTCTAATCTTTGTCGTGCGATCTCGTTTTAGAACAGCAGTATTCAACGCGTTAAATTGAGTTGGGCTCTACAAACCCAAGTTGTTTGCGATCGTTTAGGGCAGACAGCGAATCGTGCGCTAATTGCGCAATACCAGATGCCTCATTCATCACGGTGTCATACTCTTTTGCCAAGCACAGCCGCTCAAGCTTTCTGGCCAGGTTGGATAAGCGTCGATTGCCCAGCGCCAGTGATGAACTGCCTAGCGTGTGTAACTCAAACTCCAGTTGCTGAAAATCGTTGTGAGCGATCGCCTGATCAATCTTCACCAAGCGCCGCTCCGATTCTTCAATGTAATGCTCAATGAGCATCGGCATCACCTCGGCACTGGTGTCACGAATCATTTGTTGAATGATCAATTCATCCACCAATGGGGCGGTTGTGTTTTTCTCTGACGTTAAGGTGATCTGCATATGATTGGTTTTCTCCGTTTCATGGGGCTTATTAGCAGTATCGTAGTGATTGGAGGTGCTTAGAACTTTGTTCAACTCCTCCATTAAATGGCGGCTACGTAGCGGTTTAGAGAGGTAGCCATTCATGCCTGAGCGAAGAAACTTCTCTTTATCGCCATATAGCGCGTGTGCGGTAAGCGCAATAATGGGCGTTGCTGCTTGTTTGGCATTGGGCAATTGACGAATCTCCTTGCACGCTTGCATGCCGTCTTTGCCGGGCATCGAAATATCCATAAAAATAATGTCGTAGTGGTGTTTTGATGCCATGCTCACCGCTTCGTAACCATCGTTGGCTAAGTCGATCGCCACGCCAAGGCGTTCAAACATGGCTTTGATCACCATCTGATTCGCGGTGTTGTCTTCCGCAACCAAGATACGTTTGCCTTGAAGCAATGTGCAGACGCTATCATTGTCAGGCTGAGCCTGTTGCGTGACAGTGTCGTGTTCTGCCAGTGGCATTTCCACACTAAACACAAAGCAAGAGCCTTTTCCCACTTCGCTTTCGACATTGATTTCACCTTCCATCAATTGAGCAAGACGTTTGCAAATCGCAAGACCAAGCCCCGAGCCTTCGCGAGTACGTGAATAGCCCTGATCAACCATAGTGAACTCTTCGAACAAAATGGCCATGGCATCGGGCGCGATACCGATACCGGTGTCGTTGATCTCGCAGCGGATATAGAGCCTATCGCCATTGTTTTGTGCCGTCACATGAAGGGATACGCTTCCTTTTTGGGTAAATTTGACGGCGTTGCCGAGCAAGTTTAGCAGCACTTGGCGATAGCGGTTTGAGTCGCCCACGACCACGTAGTCACACTCATCGTTGAAGGTAAGAGACAAGTACAGCCCTTTGGTTTTGGCGAGCGGCTCAAAGCTGTTGACGATTTCCTCAACGCAACTTTTTAGCTCAAATGGGCGAGGGTAAAGAATCAGCGTATTGGCTTCCATGCGAGAGAAATCGAGAATGTCGTTGATGATGGAAAGCAGCAGCTCGCCAGATTCTTTCGCCGTATGGACTAGGTTTTGCTGATGGTTGTCCAGTTTGGTTTCACCCAGAATGCCGAGTAGCCCAAGAACGCCATTCATTGGCGTGCGAATTTCATGAGACATGGAGGCCAGAAAGCGGCTTTTCGATTCGTTGGCGAGCTCTGCTTGGGTTCGGGCTTGCTCTAGCTCTTGGTAGCTGGTAGCGAGATTGTGCGACATGGAGTCAAACGCGGCGGCCACTTTACCGATTTCATCTCTCGTCTTGAGTTGAAGTTGAAAGCCGGGACCATCACTGGCAACGCGCTCCGCCGCGCGAGTGAGTTGATAAAGATTTTGGCTCAGATAACTCCCTAAAAAATAGGAAAACAGGGCAACAAGAATGATCTCTAGTAAGGCAATAAGGACGATGGCTTTGCTCGCTTCATCAAGCGCGGTTTGAATCGCTGCGGTGTTAAAACCCATACGAATTTCACCATAGGTTACGCCATCGACGGTGATCTTCTCACTCACATCAAACACCAAATCGCCTAAGCTGACGCGGTCATCGACCTGCCAATCGGCACTCTCTTTTGGCAAAGCACCGGCAAACGCCAGTTGCTGATCATTGTTGCGGATATCCACATAGAGGATGTCTGGAAGAGAGAGGATTTCTTGAGTCAAATCATCCAAAGTGGCGAGATCAAGCGAAAGTAGGGCATCTTTAGATGCGCGAGCAAACATCTGTGAGGTGGCATTGGCTTTTTGAATAAATTGCTCTTGGTTAGATTGGCGCATGAAGTTCATGGCGCTGAAAACCAGTAGCATCAACATGACAATTTCAATGCAGGCAATGCCGATGATGGTTTTAATTCGAAAAGACATAGTGACCTCCTGGCAAGATACCTTTAGTCCGTCAGTAACTTAATGTCGAGTTGGCGAATATCGTTCCAATCAGAATCTTGCGCCGCGACAAACGCAGAAATCTTGAGTGGATTCAATAATGACTCTGTCTTGTTACGCTGATGGAGATTGAGCAGAGCGTTTTGCAGCGCCAATACGGTGTTTGCATCAAGGTTCGGTTTTACGGCGATGGGGTGTGGCGTGTAGCCATCGCTGGTCCAAAGTATCTTTAATTGCTGGCGAACATCGGCAGGAGCCGCGTTCAGTGTTCTGGCAATACCACCGCCAGCAGGCAATAAGCCGCGAGCCACATTGAGATAAACAGAATCGTGGGATGAAACGTATTTGGGCTGATATTCAATACCTTGTTGGTTTAAATACCCTTGCGTCAGAATCGTCGCAGCAAAAGCGGCTGGTGACGGGAACGCTAATGTTTGTCCACTCAACTGAGAAATGGAGTTAATGGAATCATTGGCATTCACCACAATTAAGCCATAAATCAACGTATCTTTGGCTTTGGCGATGGCTTGGTAGCCAACTTGCTGGTGGAACACCACGTAGTGATAAGGGTTCATGTAAGCGATGTCGTAATCGCCCTCACTAAGGCGAGCTTCAAACGCCGGAATGTCGGGGGCGGTGGCAAAGACAATCTCGAGTCCGGTTTCCTCGCTGAGTGCTTTGATCACTGGCGTCCAATTGTCGGCCAGACGGCTGGCGGATTGCTGAGGTACTACACCAAAAACCAGTGGTTTACACCAACTGATGGGAGTAAAGAGGAGCAGTGCTGTCAGTATCCATTGCTTCATCGTCAAGTCTCCAATCAATAGGGTAGATTCAAAAATTCGTTTTTATACAACCAGTTTTCTACGCGCTTTCTTAAGCGTAGTGGAAGAAATTTGAATTTATTCAATTGTCTGACTAATTCTTCCGAAAAACTTGGCGAATCTTTCATGTTCAAAATGGTGCCAAGTAGATGAATCGATCGGGCATCGAGCAGACTTTGTGCCTGCAAAATTTGGTTTTCTGTTGTACTGCCATAGCAAGCGACAAGAATGGTGGCATCACACGCACTGGCGACGCTTTGTGCTGGCACATTTCCTTTATTGAGATTAAGCAGCGGCGAGGTATCAATAATGATTCGCTCATAGTGACTTTGCCATTTATTGACGGCTGAGCACAAGTTGGCCGGATCTTTGTAGGAAAGCTGAACGGCCGTCTGGGTGGGCGCCGGTACGCCGACCAATACTTGATGGGTTTCATTGTGTTCGATGAGCATTCCTGGCTGCGCTTCGTGCTCGAAGCTATGCACATCGTGAAAAGCGGGCTTAAACAGATTGAGGTCGACATACAAGGTGTGATGACCCGCAAGAATGAATCGTTCAGCCAGCGCAGTAGCAATGGAGGTGACGCCGTCACCAGAACTGCAGCCCGTGATACAAATGGAGTGAATCTGTTCAAGCTCTGCTTTGAGATAGAGCTGTTCAATTTCGGCGTGAGTCGCGGGAATCATCATCACAACGCTCCTATTAATACCAAGGTGGTGGTGATTTGCAGTACATCACGTAAACCTGCTCGTGCTTTTTCAATCAAGCTTTCATCGCGGCTCGGAATATAAATCGTGTCGCCAGCTCGGATCACGGGAAGATGGTAAATATTTGCGGTTTTGCTGAAACTCACGAGATCGAAGGTACGCGCCTGCCCTTGGCAGCAAGACATGTTCACCACGCTGATTTTCTCCAAATAGGCGCTTGAGCTTGGCCCACCAGCCTCCGCCAGCAAATCGAGGATCGTCATGTTGTCGTTAAAGGCGTAGCGTCCCGGTTTGTTCACCGCTCCTAGCACTCTAACGGTCGATTCTTTACTGGTATCGAGCCAGTTTTTCTCCTTCTCGGGAATGTAGATGGTGTCACCGGGCTTGACGTGAGGAAGAAGAGATTCATCTCCGGTTTCAAAATAGAGTGAGAGATTGAGTTTGCTGACCAGCGAGTAGCTTTTATCTCGGTGCGTGACGCGGATATTGTGAATATCAGCATCTTTGGTTGGTCCGTCAGCGGCAGACAAAATGTCAAGAAAGTGCATTTCATTGGTAAAGCGATAGCGCCCTGGCGCATTGACTTGACCAAAGACATAAATCGAAGCGTCTGAGCTTTGTCTCACCCACTGTGATTTGTTGTCCGAAGGGTCTTGCGGTAAATCGTGCACACGAATGATTGCGCCTGCATCAATGCGAGGTAGGGCTTTCGTTGGCGCACCTTGGCGAATAAAGGCATCGAGGTCAAACACTTGCATTTTGCCACCGTTAACAACTTCGATCTTCGTTGTGTCAGCACGTAATGTTGGGCCACCGACATGCGCCAGTAGATCCATCAAATCCATTTCGTCGGACCACTCGATGCGACCTGGGCGAACCACTTCACCCATGACAGCAACGGCGCGATCGGGGGCCACTTTAAGCCAGGACTTCTCGTTCATGTCGGTTTTTTCCGGGACAAAAATGGCGTCACCGGGCTGTATTTGTGGCACTTTGGTTTTGCCCAATCCTTCCGTGTGTGCGGTCAAATCAAATCGGATCACGCGCCCATCCGCTTTAAGCACACGAATTTGACGAGACTCAGCAAATCGGGTTGGGCCGCCGGCGTTGGCAAGAATGTCCATAAAGGTGGCCCCAGGTTTACCTTCATACGCACCGGGTTGAGCCACTTCTCCCATGATATACACGGTGTTGGATCCGGACTTGATCTCCTCTTCCTGACGAGGAACGAACACGGTAGAGCCGGGGGCGATATCGGGTAAAAGGGAAGAATCGCCGCTATCGAGGTATTTTTTTAGATTGAATACTTTGGGCTCATTGTTGGAAATCACTCGGATCTGTTCTACGCCAGCGTAGCGTGTGACCCCACCTGAGCGCATCAAAATATCAACCAAATTGGTGTCTGGCTTGTAACTGAACGAGCCTGGCGAATTCACCTCACCGAACACTTTGATGCCTTTGGCAGAATCTGCGCTGTCGCCACTGTCAGCCAGTTTCGCAGGATCAAACGTCTGCTCAATGTTGCCCACCAAAGGAGAGGCGGGAACGAAAAGCACGTCAAGCGAACTCAGCTGTGGTAACAACTCATCGTTGCCAGTATCGAGAAATTGTTTGTAGTTAAACTCGCGACGGTCGCTGCCGCGTTTTAGCTGCATTTTGTCGAGTTGAGCACCAGAGCGTAATCCCCCTGCAGCATGGAAAGCCATCTCAACGCTTGCGCCTTGCGGTAATGTGTATTCACCCGGCTGCGTTACATAGCCTTGAACGGAAATCAGCATCTGTTGCTGTTTGATAAACACGCTGAGGTTACTCACATCACGAAAAACGGTGGATAAGGACTGTTTTACCGCGTTTTCCAATTGTGCTGACTGATAACCAGCAACATAAATTGGACCAATTTCTGGCAGAGTGATTCGGCCGCGTTTATCGACTTGGAATCCGCGATTAAGGCTCTCTTCACCAGGTAGGTTAATTTGTATCAGATCACCCACCTGTACGCGCTCATCGGCAGCGTGGCTTAGGATTGGCGCAATCATTAACAGCAAAAGGATGAGAGCGAGATAGCTTTTTGCGATGTTCATTGTACGCCTCCTGTATAGGGAGATGGCTCGGTGCTTGCTGGTGATTGAATTTCGATGCTCACGCGTCGATTGGTCAGGCGCACGGCGGCACTTTCACCATCAAACAAGGGCAGTTTCTCTCCCAGTGAATAGGTGGTGATACGGTTGGGGTCTAAACCGAAAATAGCTAAATAACGTTTGACTTGCTCGGCTCTGTCCATTGCCAGTTTTTCGTTGTATGCCTCGTTACCGGTGGCATCCGCGTGGCCCGTGACGGTAAGGGTTAATGTGGTGTGCTCGCGCAATATATTGGCTGCTTTGGCAAGGTGGCCCATGTATTTCGGATTAATTTCCGCTGAATTCACCGCGAATTGATTGTCAATATTGAGAATGTCATACAGCTCGTTGACCATATCTAACTGAAAACGGAAGGCGTCTTCATCACGTGGGGGAACGCAACGAGTGTGAGAAAGTACGTAGTCGAGCTGCTGCTCTAGTTGGTGCAGACGTTTACGTTGAATCACCAAATCGTTCGCTGCATCGAGCAGTAATCCGCCTTGCAGTTCACGAGCGATGCGGTTTTGCAACTCTAAGGCTTGTACCACAGAGGCAGGAAAGCACCATTTAGCGCCTTCTCGGATCAACGAATCTAAGTGTAATTTTGCCAGTTGCCAATCGAAGCGCATGCCATGTTCAGGACCGAGAGGTTCATCAGGCATGACCGGAGAAAAGTCGGCGTTTTCATAACTGATATTTTGATAACTCTCTGCCAATCCACCGCTGCCATGCTCAGGGTAGCTTGCACAACCTGAGATGAGCAGGGTGAAATAGAGCATTGTAAACAGTAAGTGTTTTTGCATGCCAACCTCCGACGAATTTTTATTGTTATGGCTAAAACTGCTTAGAGTTAACGGGAATCGCGTGGTCAATACGCAGTAAACTGATGATTTCTAGTGGTTGGCCGCGTACGTTTTCAATGCGCATGGTGCGTTCACGTTCAACTAATCTTTTATAGAGATAAACGATCGCCCCAATACCAGATGAATCGAGAAACTCAACACCACTCATATCGACTTCGATATCGGTATGGCGATCGTTGTTGATCAACTCATCAATGTGAATTTGGGCTTGGCGGCTGCCGTGGGCATCAAAATTACCAACGATAGACAGAGTGAGTGTTTGTTGATTGAGGTCGAGTGTGCTGAGTTCCATGTGACGTTCTCCTGTTGGGTGTCTTCAACAAATAGCAGGTTGTATGCCAAAAATTAAACTATAAAAATCAAATGGATAGATTGGTTTGTCTTAGGCTTCTCAAATCGAAATGATTTTTTCTCAATTTGAGAATCAGGAAAACACGTCTGAGAGCATGGAAAAATTGTAATTAATAGAACCCTTTTTCGATTTTTACTGAGTGCTGTCGCACATCGTTTATGAACCTCGCAACTAGACGTGAACATGGTGGGGAAATGCGATAAAAACGCTAGGAAGGAAAGGATTAAGGGAAGCAGGATGCGTTTGACTATGTTATCGATGGCGATTCTCGTCGCCATCCCTGCGATGGCTGAGGAAGAGCCATTGCCAATACCAGAGGTGATGCTTGCACAAACTTATGGGCATGGCGTGAAGATCAATGACTACTGGTACAGCGAAAAATTGGATGGTATTCGGGCGTATTGGACCGGCACTCAATTACTCACTCGCAATGGCAATCGAATTTATGCTCCGAAGTGGTTTATTGAAGCATTGCCACCGATGGCGCTCGATGGTGAGTTATGGGCTGGACGAGGCAATTTTCACATTGTGCAGCAGACGGTGTTGGACACCACGCCTGATGAGCATGCATGGAAGCAGATTGACTTTATGGTTTTTGACCTACCTGAGTCAGCGGGTGATTACCAAAAGCGCTACTATACCCTGATCGATTTAGTAAAAAACATCGACGCAAGGCACATCAAATTTGTTGAGCACAAACCGATTGTCAGCGAAGCACAGCTTTTTGAAAAACTGGATGCCATTACTGGCGTCAGTGGAGAAGGGGTGATGCTTAGGAACATTACCAGTCGCTACCAAGCGGGGCGGGGCAGTGATCTACTAAAACTGAAGAAGTACAGTGATGCAGAAGCGATGGTCATTGGCTATAAACCAGGGAGTGGCCGTTTAATGGGGATGCTAGGTGCTTTGTTAGTGCGGCTCGATGATGGGACTGAGTTCTATATTGGTAGTGGTTTCACTGACGAACAACGCAAAAATCCCCCCGCCATTGGTGCGACCGTTACTTATCGACACAATGGTTTCACTAACAGCGGCAAACCCAAATTTGCCCGATATCTGCGAGAGCGTCTTCCAGAATAAATGGTCTAAATAACAGAACTTCTAACTGAAATGCATTGATTGTGTGACGAATGTCTTGCGTTATAGAGTTGGAAATTATATAACGCAGTCTCCATGTTTTTTGTATGTTTATCATCTATCTGCGCTATGAAATGATAGCTTTCATGGTTCTAACTTATCGTTTTTGCTCTGTCGTCTGCGTTGCTTTGATGGCGTGGCATTGCGGTAGCCCTGTATTCAAGGAAGAGCGAATCTGAGTCAGTAATGCCGAATGTCATCAAAAGTTAAACCGTTATTCATATCACTTTTTTCTGCTCTCATTCCAACTGCGGTTTTTGCCGAGCCTCATGCCTTACCTTGCGATCTCTACCTAGATGAGATCATCTCTGAGCAAGAGCATGTTTACCTTCAGTATTACGTGGATTCGCTACGCTACCCACAAATCACGGCAAATAAAGCGTTCGTTTATCCAGAAAATGGCAGCGATAACGCCAAAGCTTTGTATTTGTTTGCTAAAAACAACCTCTTTAAGTATGAAGGAAAAGAAAGCTCCAACTTACCTGAAGTGCTTGAGTTGGCAGAGCAAACGGATCAGCAATGGATTAAGGCTGAAGCGAAGTTAACGCAAGGTCGTGGGCTGATGGCCCAAAATCATTTTCGCCAAGCAGAGGCGTATTTTCTTGAAGCGCAAGAGATGGCCGATGCGCTTGGCTACCAGTCTTTAGAAGGGCGCGCGCTAAAATGGCTCGGCAACGTAGCCTATGAGTTTACCGATTTTACGGTGGCGCTGAATCAGTATCATCGTGCGTTAGAGATTTTTGAACAGAATGAAGAGCCGCTTCAGGCTTCTATGGTGCTCAATAATATCTCCACTGTGTACATGGATAGTAAAGATTGGCAACGTGCGGAGCAATTCAATCGTCAGTCTAATCGACTCTATGACTCCAATCATTTCAAAAACACTTTGTTTGAAGCCATCTTACTCACGAATGCCAGTGTGATTGATGGGGCCATGGGGCGTAAAGATTCTGAACTCACTAACATCAGATTGGCATATGAAAAGGCCGGCTTGGCAGGGGCCAGCTATCTAAAAATTAAAACCCTAGTCAACATGACGGAAGTATTGCTGAGGCAAGAGCACACGCAACTCGCCATGGAAACAGGTTTAGAATGTCTCAAATTTGCACAGAAAAACGGCACTGAGAGTCAAATTGCTCATTGCCAAGACATTCTTGCGGAAGTGTTCCTCGTCGAAAATGAACTCAAAGATGCTACCAGCTATATCCAGTTGGCATTGAAGCAGTTTGAAGAAGATAAAGAGACCATTGCGATCATTGAGGCGCTAAAAACATTGTCTCGAATTCAACAGCAATCGGGTGAACTCAAGTCTGCGCTGCAAACTTATCAAACCGCGTCGCAGTTAGAGCAAAAATACCTCACAGAATCGTTTAATTCGGACGTGGCGATTGTCAGAGGTCGGCTCGATGAAAAACTCGCGTCGCAAGAGTTGATGTTGCTGGAGGCGCAAAATGCATTGCAACTGACCCAACTGGAAGCGCAAAAATTACGTGAACGGGCCTATATGCTGACCGTGACTCTATTCTCGTTTCTCGCCTATCTGCTTTGGCGTAAACTCAAAGCAAGCCAACGTTTACAACAAACATTGACGCAACAAAACGTGCGGCTAGAGACGCAATCTATGATTGATCCTCTTACGCGGGTAAACAATCGCAGCTATCTGGATAAATGGTGGCAAAGCATCAGCAACAAGTCAGACACCATGAACACGCCGAAATGCTTGGCTGTAGTCGATATCGATCATTTCAAACAGATCAATGATACATATGGACATCAAGTGGGTGATGATGTGTTGTCTAAGGTGGCCGACATGCTTAGCTGCTGTACGCGTGGTGACGACTTGCTGCTGCGATGGGGGGGAGAAGAGTTTGTTCTGGTATTGAATCTAACTTGCCAACAGGCCCATCAGACATTAACCAGGCTGCAAGAAGCGATTTCGCGAACTGAAATTGCCGCATCGGATGAGGTTGTCGCCGTTACGGTTTCGATTGGTGCGGTTTGTGTCTCTTCGGCTCATGAATTGCAGAAAAATTGGGAACCCTATTTATCGCAAGCCGATGAAGCGTTATATGACATCAAACGTGGTGGCAGAAATGGCGTAAAAGTCATCTGAGCCCCTTTTCTTTTTCCTTTCTGCGCAGTGTTTATTCTATCGCAGATAAACAAAAAGCCTCATCAGAGGCTTTTGTCGTTGATATATCGCCATATCGCGATTAATCACGGAAGTTATTGAACTGGAATGGTTGGCCAAGTTCTGCGGCACGAATTGCGGCAATAGCTTCTTGCAAATCGTCGCGTTTTTTACCCGTTACGCGAACTTTGTCGCCTTGGATAGAAGCTTGTACTTTCAGTTTGGCATCTTTAATCAGCTTAACGATTTTTTTCGCCATTGGCGTTTCAATGCCTTGAAGGAAAACAATGTCTTGATGCCAGTTTTTACCTGTCTGCTCAGCTGTTTTCGCATCCATAGAGTTTGCGTCAACACCACGCTTAGCAAGGTGACCACGTAAAATATCGCGCATTTGCTTTAACTGGAAGTCACCTTCAGCAGAGACTTTTACCGTTTGCTCTACTAGCTCAAAGCTAGCTTGCACGTTACGAAAATCAAAACGAGTCGAAAGCTCACGGTTTGAGTTGTCTACAGCGTTGCGTAGTTCAACGGTATCGATTTCAGAAACAATGTCAAATGACGGCATGGTTTAAGTTCCTATAGTTATTATCTTAACGGCTTTCTTTTACAGCAGTCGCAAGCATGTCCAGCATTTGCGCTGTGTGTTCCCAGCTTAGGCAAGGGTCAGTGATCGATTGGCCGTAGGTCAAGTTATCAAGATCAGTCATCGGCTGATTGCCTTCGGTAATAAAGCTTTCTGCCATGATGCCCGCGATATAAGTGCTGCCCGCTTTTAGTTGGTTACAAATGTCTTGCGCGACATCGAGCTGTTTACGATGTTGCTTTTCACAGTTCGCGTGACTGAAATCAACGATCAAACGTTGTGGCAAATCGAATTCAGCCAGTGACTGACATGCAGACTCAACCGATTTTGCATCAAAGTTAGGGCCGGTATCACCACCACGCAGAATAATGTGTCCGTATGGGTTACCACTGGTGCGGTAAACGGTCATGCGGCCATTTTTATCTGGAGAGTAGAAGTAATGTGAAGCTTTTGATGCGCGAATTGCATCAATTGCAATTTTCACGTTGCCGTTGGTGCCGTTTTTAAAGCCAACCGGGCAGGAGAGTGCTGACGCCATTTCACGGTGAATTTGCGATTCAGTGGTTCGTGCACCAATTGCGCCCCAAGTGATCAAATCAGCAATATATTGACCGGTGATCATGTCAAGAAACTCGGTTGCGGTGGCAAGGCCAAGTTTGTTGATGTCGAGCAATAGCTTACGTGCTTTATGTAAGCCAGCTTCTAGCGCATACGAGCCATCCAGATTTGGGTCGGTAATGAGGCCTTTCCAGCCCACCACAGTGCGTGGTTTTTCAAAGTAGGTACGCATAACGATGAACAGCTCATCGCGATACTGCTCTTGAATCGAGCTTAAACGCGTCGCGTAATCAATCGCGGCTTCAGGATCGTGCACAGAGCAAGGACCGACAATCACCAAAAGGCGGTTGTCCTTACCCGTTAAAATATCTTCAATTTGTCTGCGAGATTTCGCAATTCGCTCGGCCACATCGTCGGTAATCGGATGGGCTTGGCTCAACTCAGCGGGAGTTGGCATTGGACCCAAAGGTTGGGTTCTCAATTCATCTGTTTTTAGTGGCATGTGATAGCTTTGTATTTTATTACGAAGCGGTAAAGATAACGGAATTAGCCACAGGAATAAACCATTTAACGGGATTCTTAGCCATCTATTTAAGTGTCAAACTGTAAAGCTGGCGTGAATTAAAATGAATATAAGCGTAAGTGAAACAGTATGAGTAACTGTTAATAAATAAAAGCCTTAATGAAAAGGGAGTTAATGAACATTTTCCACTGAATTGATGATGAATCGTGGGGATAAATTCGTGATGGACTCAGCGACTTGATGATTTTTGTTAACAATTCTTTGACAACTGGCGCTGTGCGCAGGAAACTGGTCTGACTAGTTATAAGGAAACGCCACTATGCTTACGTCACTACAAAAAGCCAATCTTTATCTCAATATGTTTGGGTTTTCAAAAGTTCCCCTGATCTGGTTGTGTCGCCCTAAAATCATTGCCATTGATGAAAAAATGGTGGAAGTGAAAATCCCTCTAAGAAAACGAACAAAGAACCACCTCAATAGCATGTACTTCGGTGCATTAGCGGTAGGTGCGGATGTGGCAGGTGGTTTTTTGGCGATGAGCAAAGCCAAAAATCAAGGAGAGAAAATTTCTTTGGCGTTTAAGGGCGTTAAGGCGGAATTTCTTAAAAGGCCAGAGGCGGATGTGCATTTTGTTTGCCATGATGGTCCTTTGATCGACCAAATGCTCGCGCAAACCATGCAAACGGGTGAGCGGGTGAATCAAGATGTTCGAATTACCGCGCTGTGTCCCACTTTGCACGGAGACGAGCCGATGGCCGAATTTGATTTAACCCTATCGATTAAAAAAGTGGTGCCTAGAGCATAACGCTATGTTTCAGGCTGTTCGATTTTCTCGATGGCAACAATTTTCGAGCGATTCATGACAATTTTCCAGCGGTAGTAAACGGGTTCACCTTGGTGGGTGTTTTCTTTCACGATCAGATTAAAGAGATGGCGTTTTTCCACTGATTCGCGACTGACTTGCCCATCTTGTAACCGATAGATACGGTTACTGCCTTTGTCCATCAAGCGTGTAAATGGTCTTAAACTGATGTTGAATGTTTCTCGTGTTTGTTCATAGCCACTCAAAAAGCGAGATGTCGACATTTCCGTTTTGGCATGGTAGTGAAGAATTTGCTCTTCTCGCTGAACCACGCGTCGTTTCCGAATGGCCTGAATGCGATCCGGCAGTTTATTGATGACGGTGTAATCTAACCATTCCAACTTGTGGCCGACCTCTTTCCCCGTCGTGGGGTCGGTGTATTTACGACGCCACTTCGGCTTACCTTTGCGGATCCAACGCCACATCATGTCGCGCAAGTCATCTTTAAAGATTTCACGTAAAGCATAAATGATCGACATAGCGACGATGAATGACGCAGAAATTTCACCAAGATAATCTCGCGCAGAAATGACCGTGGTTGTTACAAACACCATGACAAGACCGGTTGCCAAGCCTTTGATCATGCGTTTGATGTTCTTGCCTAGTGAGGTGGTTTTCTCATTCAACACAATCGGGTGCTCAATCAAGCGGCGCAGTAAACGCATTTTGTTGGTCATGCGCGTTGCATCGTCTGCTGCGTTGGACGAGTTGTACTTATTGAGCTTTCGATGTGCTTGCTCTTTTTCGCAGAGAGTGATTAAGCGATCCTTGATGGTGCTGTAATCGCCTTCACGCGGTAAGTGGGCAACCAAGGCAAGAAATTTTTGTTCGGTGTACCAAGAAAGATAGTTATCGATGTTGACGTAATAACGCTTAAGAATCTCTTCATAGGGGATAGAGCGGCGCAGTCTTTTGAGGATATCGAGAGAAATCTCTATCACCTCATCGACTTGATCTTCGGTGACGCCGTCACTAGATTGCTCATTCAGCTTAGCCACGGCTTTATCGAGTGCGATGACGTATTGATAGGCAAACAAACTCAAGCTAACACGATACTGAGTATTTGATAAACGCCCCCGCTGCGCTAATCGGCTGTGCACCAGCGGAAGTAGCGTTTTGTCACTGTAATAAGAACGCTTTTGCACAACAGAGGTATAGTAAAACTCAGATTCAGAGAGCACTTCAGGCGTTAGCCCAAGCTCTCCAGGAACGAATAGGTAGAAGTCGAGATCGAGTTTTTTACTTGCCCCCATAATATGGCTGATCTTGAGGGTGATGGAGTCTTGTTTATCGACTGAAATCAACGAAATACCCTATTTGATAAATAATTGTATTGAGACTTGCGCAAGAATAGCAGAGATCACGTATAATCTCTGCAAATTTGCAGTGAGATATATTCAATGATTAAAGTTGGTCAAATTAACAACTTAGAAGTAACTAAACGCACAGATTTTGGTGTATTCCTAGATGGAAAAGACTATGGCAGCATTTTACTGGCAAATAAGCATGTGCCAGAAGGCTGTGAGGTCGGCGCTCAAATCGATGTTTTTATTTACTTTGACTCCGACAATCAGTTGGCTGCTACAACTGAAACGCCAATCGCACAAGTGGGCGAATGGGGCTTGATGAAGGTTGAGGGGGTCAACAGCACGGGTGCTTTTGTTAACTGGGGCATCAAAGAAAAAGATCTGCTAGTGCCATACAGTGAGCAACGCAGTCGTTTTACTGCTGGTCAATCGATTCTCGTGTATGTGTACACCGATAAAGCCTCTGGTCGCATTGTCGGCACCACCAAATTCAATAAGCTGCTTGATAAAACACCAGCGAATTACACCCGCAACGAGCAAGTGGATCTGATCATTGCCGAGCGCAGTCAACTGGGCTTCAAAGCGATTGTGAACGGTTCACACTGGGGCATGATTTTTCCATCGGATGTTTTTGGCAAGCTGTTTATCGGCAAGAAACTGAAGGGATACATCAAAAACGTTCGTGAAGATGGCAAAATTGACCTTGCATTGCAAAAAGTGGGCGTTGCCAAAATGGACGACCTTTCTGAAAAAGTCCTCGAGTTACTTGAAAAGAAAGGGGGCTTTTTGCCACTCAACGATAAGTCGACTCCAGAGGCAATTTTTACGGCTTTTCGCACTAGCAAAGGGACGTACAAGAAAACCATCGGCGGATTGTTTAAAGCAGGCAAGATCGTCATTGAGAAAGATGGTATTCGCGCGGTGAAGTAGTCACTGGTCATTCTTGCCAGCAAAAAAAAGGCCCATCGGTTCCGTCGGTGGGCCTAGGGGAAATGGCTCTTAAGAGCCTGCGCTAAACAGTGTTGCTATGTGAGTGGTAAGAATGTTACAGAAGGGGAGATTCTTACTCGGGTTTCACATCCAACTGATCCTAAGTGTAGTACAGGCTTACTGCGCTGCTTGGTTCTAAGACCCACGCAGCGCTGATTCTGGAAGCAGTCTTAGATTTAGAACAAATTCTTATCTCTGACTAATTCTCGCGGTAATCCATTCTTAATTTTGTTACTTACCCACTTACCCAAACCAATAATTGCGCCTTGGTAGCGAACGAAAACTTCGCCTTTGCCACTGTTTTCTGGGTAGATATCGCGGCCCATAAACCATTCGCGTGCGGCATCGGTGTCAATGTCCACAACGGTTTTCTCATCGCCACTGGCTAGTGTTGTCGCAATCTGATGCTGCCAACGATAGCCATTCTTGTGCTTTTCAGCCAGCTTGATCCCCATACGAGAGAAACGCAGTTCACCCAGCATGGGTTCTAAAGCATTAGGGAAGAGCCAAACATCGTTGTCTCGTAACCAAATGGTGCTGTCCGCTGGTAAACTGATATCGAGTGAATCAGAGAGGGATTTCTCAATCAAAGCGCTCTCTTTTTTACTCGCTTTTTGAAATGGAAACTTACCCATTTTCTTGTTGACGTCTGGAGTGTTGACCGACGCCAGTTTGCGAATACGCGCGACGAAGAAGCCTTCACTGTCGTACACTTGTGGGAAAATATGCAGAAACCCTTCTTCTGTTAACGCTTTTTCTGCGCCATCAAAGAGTGAACTCAAACTTTCAAACGCCACGGCATCGCCAAACGTGTGTTTTAGATGGTGACAAACTTGCTGGTTTTCTTCTTCGCTCAAGGTGCAGGTCGAGTAAACCATGACTCCGCCCGGTTTGAGCGCTTGAAACGCACTTTCAATAAGATCTTTTTGTGTCGCGGCGATTTCCAGTACCGATTCTTGGGACCAGTTTTTCATGGCATCTTCGTCTTTACGCACAGTGCCTTCACCTGAACAAGGGGCGTCAAGCAATACGGCATCAAACGATTCTGGTAGCCAACCACCAAACACGCGGCCATCAAAGTTGCTCAATGCTGCATTCCGAACGCCGCATCGTTCAATGTTGGCGTGAAGCACTTTCACCCGGCTTGCCGCATACTCGTTCGCGACCAAAATGCCTTGGTTGTTCATTAATGCTGCGATTTGTGTGGTTTTAGAACCAGGTGCTGCAGCGGTATCCAGCACCGATTCAAATTGGTTTTCACCTAGAAATAGTGCGCTAACTGGCATCATTGAGCTGGCTTCTTGAATATAGAACAAACCGCACATGTGCTCGGCGGTGTTGCCAAGCGGCACTTTGCTTTCATCTGCCTCAATCCAAAAACCGGTTTCACACCAAGGAACAGGGTGAAGTGTCCAACCTTTCTCTTGCGCGATGGTAAGAAATGCATCAACGGAGATCTTGAGCGTGTTGACGCGGATACTTTTACGCAGTGGCTGCTGACAATAGGCGATGAAGTCGTCCATGTTCAGGGCGCGAGGTAGGATGGTTTTGATTTTGTCCAGAAAGGTTTCTGGCAGATAGACGTTTGAATGCACAGTAGGGTTCCAGGTGCCAATATGGGAGGGGAATGATAAACGAATTGGCGAGCAGACAAAAATAAAAATGCAGCCCGAAAGCTGCATTTAGAGTCACACTAAGGTTTAGGAATGGCTGTTCGCCACTTTTTCCACTCCTCCTCGGCTTTGTCGTAGAGGAAAAACGCTTGGCCTTGTTGCGCGATAGGTTCCAATTGTTTTTGCGGTGGGGTTGCGAAGGCAATACCACCTCGGACCAAGCTATCAAATGAGCCAGCTTTAATGTTGGCACCGGATAGGCCGATTGAGACGTCTACGCCAGACACATTCCAAAACAGGCTGTTTTGTCTGACCAAATATGCGTATTCGTTTTGAACCTCGATACTAAAGACTACACGATCAGCAAACTTACCAAGCTGGACATCGGTCACGCTGCCTACTTCCATATCGCGATAAAGAATCGGCGTTCCAACACTGACCGAGCCACGATGCTCACTTTGTAGTGTAAACATCGTCCCCGTTGGATGAGGTGGCTTATTGGCCAATTCAAAACTGAATGCTGCTTTTCCTTTGCCGGGCTCTACTTGGATGTATTTGCTGAGTAGGGCATCGATGTTTTTTACCCCATTTAGACCAATCTTGGGTTCGGCTAACCAAAAATGCGAATCTTGTAAAGCCACATTGGCGACGTACTCAGGCAGAATTCTTGCCGATGCCTCTACGATGCCTTTGTTGAAATCAGGTGCCACCAGTGTAATTTCTCCCACTTTGACCCCTTGATATTGGATTGCCATTCCTTTGCTGAGGGATTGGCCTCCATCGGTTTTAAGCGTAATGATTCGACCAAATTTACGCGCTTGGTTTTGGTCGGGGTAGAGTTTCCAATGCTGTCCCGTTTTGTTCTCAATGCCAGCGACCGTGTCAAAAGCAATCCCACCTTGTAGTAGGGTTTTAAGCGGAGCGGCTTTGATCGCCACACCAGCCAAGCTGGCGTCCACTTCGACACCCGAGCGGTTCCAAAACACCGTTTGATCATTGATGAGGTGCTTATAACGATTCTCGATGCTGATAGCGACTTCAACCCCACCGTTGGCCAAAGAGAAATCTGAGACGCTACCAACGGGTAGGTTGCGGTAGAGAAGAGGACTTCCTTTTGAAATCGGCGGTAATTCTGCAGCAAACAGGGTCAATGTTTGCGAGCCCGTTTGATTGAACTTTGCCAGCTCGGCAAGTGAGCGACTTTGGAACAGCTGATAGGTTGGATTAGCGCTGTTTTTTCCTTCACTGACGAAGCTAATCGAGCCTGTGAGTAGCTGTTTGGCTGGCGGTACAGTGACACTCAGGCCAGATTCAGTCAGCTCAGCGGTTGCACTGCCTGTGACGAAAAAGCGGTTGTTGGCGCGAATTAAATGGGCGTATTGTTTGTCGATGAGGACATCAAGATACACTTCGTTGGCAGGTTGACGGGCTGTTTTTTCGTCCAGTAAGCCGACTTTGATCACCGAACCAACAACAATCCCTTTGTAAAGGATGTTCGCACCTGCATCGAGACCGTACGAGCTATCTGACAAGAGACGCACAGACAAGGACTTAGCTTGTTGTTGTGAATATTCCTCTTTTTTAATCGCAGTAAAGCGGCGAGATTTTTCACCGTCACCGGGAATGATGGTAAGGAAATTACCGCGAACCAAATTACTGATGTTTTCGACACCAGAAAGCGACACTTTGGCTTCTTCTAACACAAAATCACTGCCTGTTGTCAGCATGTCGCTAAAGGCCGGTTGAATAGCGGCATTGGCAATGATCACTTCACGCCCTTCTGAAAGCGAAAGATTGGTAATTTCACCGACTTCAATGCCTCGGTACATA
Organism: Vibrio vulnificus NBRC 15645 = ATCC 27562; assembly: GCF_002224265.1. Classification (NCBI taxonomy): domain Bacteria; kingdom Pseudomonadati; phylum Pseudomonadota; class Gammaproteobacteria; order Vibrionales; family Vibrionaceae; genus Vibrio; species Vibrio vulnificus. The sequence continues at coordinate 3,180,339 of NZ_CP012881.1, read as the reverse complement.
ATCGGTGCCCCGTTTGAGCTAATGTTATGACCATCGGGGAGGGTGATTTGTACCGAAATCCCGCGGCCTGCTGTTTTGAGGTCGCGATATAAACGAAACTGAGCATTTTTCTCCACAGGTTCACCATCATCTGGCGAATCGACCGCGATGGCGCCGCCAAATAATGCGCTCATGCTTTCCAAACGAACGTCCACACCTTCAAAGCCAATGCTGGCCCCAATGCCACTGACATTCCAAAATCGGCTCTGCTGGTTAATGATATGGCGATATTCATCGTCAATTCGAGCAAGAATGGTCACCGACTTACCGTTTTCCGCTAAGCGGTAACTGTATACTTCTCCGATGGGGATTTTCTTGTAAACAATTTTAGAACCAATGGAAACGCCTCCCAGATCGCGGGCACGTAAGGTGATCGTCAGGCCCTTCTCTGCAAGAATATCGGTTGGCGCGCTATCAAGCGCATAAAACACGGTTTCGGCTTCATCGTCGTCATTGCCGGGTTGAATAGCGATGTAGTTACCAGAAACCAACGCATCAAGACCAGAGATACCAGAGAGACTGGCCGTTGGTTTTACCAACCAAAAACGGGTGTTTTTGTTGAGTAGTTGAGTCGCTTCGGGATAAATATCGGCATCGACGTAGATATTAGAAAGGTCTTTGGAGAGGTTAATATCTCGAACCATGCCGACTTCTAAGCCTTGATAGCGAATCGTTGTGCGACCTGCAACCAACCCTTGTGCGTCAGAAAAGTAAATTTGAACTCGTTGTCCTGCATCGTGGATCGCCTTCGCGACCAACCATCCCGCAAGCAGCATGGTTAAGATAGGCAAAATCCAAAGGGGAGAAATCCCTTTGTTTTTTCGCACATCAGGAGTGTAAGATTTTTGCGAACTATTTTGTTTGCTCATGCAATGACTCATCTTTATTTGCATCTGAGTAGTTGTCCCAGATTAATCGGGGATCAATACTTTCTGCGGCCAACATGGTTAACACAACAACCATACCAAATGCGACCGCTCCATATCCGGGAGTAAAATCGAGAATTTGACCTCGATCGACTAAGGTCATCATGATCGAGATGACAAAAAGATCCATCACAGACCATTTACCAATCCATTTAACAAAGAAGTAAATGGTCATTCTCTGGCGATGGTAAATCGTACGTTTGAAATGGATGCACAAAAGTATGTAAGTCAAACCGAGTATCTTAGCGACGGGCACCACAATACTGGCGACAAAAATGATCACGGCGATGCCATGCATGCCGTTTTTAATTAAGGATGCAACACCCGAAAAAATCGTATCTTCTAGCCGTTGTCCATTAGTGATCAGAATCGAAATGGGGATTAAGTTGGCAGGAAAAATCGCGACAGTGGCTGCGATCAAATAGGCCCATGTTTTTTGTAATGAGTGCGGTTTGCGATGGTGTAAAGGGCTATGGCAGCGAATACATTTCTCTGCTTCGGGTTGAGACATATGACAGCTATGGCAGTGGACATGCTTTTCTTCGAGCGAGTAGTGGCTTTCTGCATGCCATGTTTCCCAATATCGCCTGACACTGACGCGAGTTATGAGCAAGACACTAAAAAGTTGCAATAGGAGCAAGCCAACTAAGCCTGGCCCAACGAAAATATCGGAATAGTCTTGCAGTTTAAAACATGAGATGGCAATGCTGACGAGGAAGACATCCAGCATCATCCAGTGTTTAAGATTTTGCACGATTTCCAGTGAATACTTGAGCACTCGAAACCAGCGATAATGCAGCGCCATATGAGCAGTCACCACAGCACTGCACACTAATAAGGGGGCTAATGAGCTGCAAAACATGATCAGCAGTGAAAGAGCAACAAAGCCTTCATCCATTAAGGTCAACATGCCGGAAGGGAGCGTTGCAGGGATCATGACACCAAAAAGTCGGATGCTGATAAAGTTAAAAAAGTGAGATGGGATAAACAGCATCAAACAGGTGATCGCGATGGCAAGGTTACCAGAAAGGCTAGGGTTGCCACCACGATAGAGCTGCGTTCCACACCTTGGACAATATGCGCTGCGACCTTTGGTAACATGCAACACATCGACGGGAAGTTCGCACCCTTGGCACAAACGGACTTTTTCAATTTGGGTTTGATGCTGATGAGTAGTAGGAGAGGTCATTGCGACCTCTCTACATGGGCGACAGAAGACGTGCTGCCACTAGCTGGCATGCGATTGGACACTGCCATAAAGTGTTTGATACAAGCCATCTTGTTCAACCAGCTCACTATGTGTCCCGCTTTGTGTAACTTGCCCATCTTCCAATACATAGATCAAATCCGCTTGTTTTACCGCGGACAATCGGTGTGCCACGATAAGCGTTGTCTTTCCTTTCAAATATTCATTAAGCGCTCTATGGAGCGCCGCTTCGGTTGCGGTATCTAACGCAGAGGTCGCTTCATCCAAAATTACAAATTGAGGATCACTCAATACCATGCGAGCAATGGCTAAACGCTGTCTTTGACCTCCGGATAAACGTATTCCATTTCGGCCCACTTGCGTATCTAACCCAGCAGTTAACTGCGAAATAACATCTTGCAGTTGAGCAATTTCTAACGCTTGCCATAGTACGCTTTCGTCATAGTCGCCACCAAGGGTCAGATTATGCCTTAGGCTGTCATTAAATAGTATAGGTTGTTGTAATACAACAGCAATTTTTTCACGAATTAACTCAAAACCAATATCATCGCTGGACTCATTATTGTAGCGAATGACTCCACTGTCTTGTCGGTACACACCAATAAGCAGCTGAATTAATGTGGACTTTCCACCACCACTTGCGCCAACGAGAGCGACTTTCTTTCCCGCTGGGATTCGTAAATTCAACTGATTTAATACAGTGGTTTCACTGTTGTAAGAGAAGCTGACATTTTCGACCGAAACATCAATTTCTTTGCCATCATTGAAAGGATTGACTTTCGACTCAGGTCTATACTCTTCTTCCAGTTCCAAAAGCGCGTTGATGCGAGCAAGCGCCGCTTTCGCGCTATACCAAGAAAACTGGATACCTAGCAGTTCTTGAACCGGAGTCAGCATGAACCAAAGATAGCCAAAAACAGCAAAAATTTGGCCAATAGTGAGATCACTAAAGAGCACCATGAGCATCGCAACGGCGCGAAACAACTCAAAACCAAGTAAAAAGAGCAAGAAGGAGACTCTACCTGCCGCTTCGGATTGCCAAGCATATTTGTCTGCGTTGAGTCGGACTTGATCGGCTTGCTGTTTGAGCTCTGAGAGAAACTCTCTTTCCTTATTGGCTGCTCTCAATTGATAGATGCCATCAAGGGTTTCAACCAAGCGATTTTGAAACTGCTCAAATGCTTGGTTTTCGCGCTTTTTGAGATGTTTGACTTTACTGCCTAGCTTTCTTGAGAAGTAAATAACGATAGGGTTCACTAAGAGGATAAACAGGCCAAGTCGCCATTCCAACCATAGCAAAACACCCGCAGTGCCGATGACGGTAAGCAAACTAATCACGAACTTCGCTAAGGTGCTGCCGATGAATTGGTCAATGGTTTCGATGTCTGTGATGAGGTGAGCGTTGATGCCTCCGCTACCTCGAGTTTCATATTGACGAATACTGATGCGACCGAGTTTGTCGATCATCTTAGCGCGCATTTGATAAGTAATGGTTTTTGAGACCAAGGTGAACTGGCGGCTCTGTAAAATGTTTAGTGCTTGGCTGGTGATACGCATCAGGATCACCAGTAACAAAGTCAAAAAGATATACCCTGTTGGTGTTTGCCATGCTTGAGGCAATAGGGTATTCATGGCTGCCAATCCTTTACCCGGTTGATCAAGTAACACTTCGTCAACCATGAGTGGCATAAGTAGAGGAATTGGGACGCTAACCAAAGTAGCAACAATGGCAATGAGGTTCGCAAACACAAGCTTAGATTTGTGTTTTTTTGCTTGTGTTAAAAGCCAGGAGCGGCTAATAGTGTCGGATGTCGATAACATTATAATGAGAATAAGTCCTATTTATATTAGAGTCAGCATTCTAGCGGCTGTTGATTCTATTCCAAAGTAAATTCAGGAAATTATTAATGCACGCTTCAGGTGTGCAATAAACAATTGGAAGCTTTATATGACCATAGAACATTACCAAACACTCACCAAACAAGCAGTCGCACTTATTGAATCAGAGCGTGACTTAATCGCCAATCTTTCCAACATTAGTGCGTTGCTGAACATGGGAATGTCCGATCTCAACTGGGTTGGATTTTACTTATATAAAGAAGACGAGTTGGTTTTAGGGCCATTTCAGGGAAAAGTAGCGTGCGTGCGAATTCCTATGGGTAAGGGCGTATGCGGAACGGCAGCGCAAACTTATACTGTTCAACGAGTGCAAGATGTGCACGAGTTTGAAGGACACATTGCCTGCGATGCGGCGAGCAATTCAGAAATTGTGATCCCATTCTCAATCAATGGGCAATTGGCTGGCGTTTTGGATATTGATAGCCCAAGTGTGGGTAGATTTAGTGAAATTGATGAACAAGGGTTAACTTTTTTCATGGCAGAAGTAGAAAAGCTGCTTAATTCACACGCGAACAACGCATAAATTGGGTAACGAGAGTGGTTTTTCGCCCGCATCTCTCTATAATACGAGAATATTTTTATCTTAATGCTCGCGGGCAGGCCGCTCAAACCAGGACAACTCATGACTGAAAAGTTAAAAAACAGCAAAGAAGTTATTGCATATATTGCTGAATGTTTCCCTAAGTGCTTTACTTTAGAAGGTGAAGCGAAACCTCTTAAAATTGGTATTTTTCAAGATCTTGCTGAACGTCTAAGTGAAGACGAAAAAGTAAGCAAGACTCAGCTTCGAGCAGCGTTAAGACAATACACTTCTTCTTGGCGTTACCTACACGGCGTTAAACTAGGCGCAACTCGCGTTGACCTAGATGGTAACGAGTGTGGTGTACTAGAAGAAGAACACGTTGAACATGCGAAAGCAACGCTAGCGGAAAGCAAAGCTAAGGTACAAGCTCGCCGTAAAGAGCAAGCTCAAAAAGCTCGTGACGAAGAGAAGTCAAAGCCAAAAGCTAAAAAAGCACCTCAGCAACGTCGTGCTAACAAACCTCAGGCGCAAAAGCCGGCGAAACAACCTGTGGAAACACGTGCGCTAAACGCAGATGAATTGATCACTGGTAAAGCGGTTAACGTAAACATGGGTAAAGGAAACATGGCTGCGACTATCGTAGAAATTAATAAGGATGATGTGCGAGTTCAACTGTCTAACGGCCTTCAAATGGTTGTGAAAGCGGAGCACCTTCGCGCATAAAGGAGACACTCCTACGCATGAAATGCCGTTCAAAAGTGACTCTGATTGCTGCTAGCCTTTGGCTAGCAGCGTCAGCTCAGGCTCTAGAAGCCAAACTATCAGAAAAAGATCTCCCTTTACTTGCACCTGAAGTTCAACACGAAACTGCAAGCAAAAGGGTCACTTCTCGTTTTACTCGTTCTCATTACAAGCATTTTAATTTCAACGATGATTTCTCTCGAGCGATGTTTAATCGCTATATAGAAATGCTTGATTACAATAAGAACATCTTCACCCAAGCAGACATTGATTCATTTGAAAAGTGGTCAACAGAGTTGGATGACCAACTCAAAGAAGGCAACAATCAAATCGCGTTCGATGTTTACAATCTCTCAATGAAAAAGCGTTTTGAGCGATTCTCCTATGCTCTCAAACTGCTCGATCAAGAAATCACCTTTGATACGAATGATGAGATTGAACTCGATCGTAGTGATGCGGCTTGGCCCAAGGATCAAAACGAGCTCAATGAACTGTGGCGTCAGCGAGTAAAATACGATGCGCTGAACCTCAAGTTGACTGGCAAAGATTGGCCAGAAATTAAAGAAATTCTAGAAAAACGTTATAACAACGCGATGAAGAGAATTACTCAAACGCGCAACGAAGACGTTTTTCAACTTTACATGAACGCGTTTGCACGCGAAGTGGATCCTCATACCAGTTATCTTTCACCAAGAAACGCTGAACAATTCCAGTCCGAGATGAACTTGTCACTGGAAGGTATTGGTGCTGTTTTACAGATGACGGATGATTACACTGTTATCCGTTCTTTGGTTGCTGGTGGCCCTGCGTCTAAAAGTAAACAGTTAGGCGAGGGGGACCGAATCATCGGTGTTGGCCAAGATAAGAAAGACATCGTCGATGTGATCGGCTGGCGTCTTGATGATGTTGTCCAGTTGATTAAAGGTCCTAAAGGAACCAAAGTTCACCTACAAGTTCTGCCAGAAGGTAAAGATTCGAAGAGTTACGTTGTCACTATTGTGCGTGACAAAATTCGCTTGGAAGACCGAGCGGTGAAGGCCGAGGTGATGGAAAAAGATGGCAAGAAAATCGGTGTTCTAGAAGTACCGAGTTTTTATGTGGGTCTTTCTGCCGACACCGATAAGCTGCTGACTGATCTCAAAGGTAAGGGTGTTGACGGCATCATCGTTGATTTGAGAAACAATGGTGGTGGGGCATTAACTGAAGCCACTGCGCTCACGGGTTTGTTTATTGAAAAGGGCCCAGTGGTTCAAGTTCGTGACAGCTATGGTCGAGTGAAAGTCAACGCTGATACGGATGGACAAATCAGTTATTCAGGCCCGATGACGGTGTTGGTGAATCGCTATAGTGCATCAGCTTCTGAAATTTTCGCCGCTGCACTACAAGACTATGGCCGCGCCATTATTCTTGGTGAAAACTCTTTTGGTAAAGGAACCGTACAACAGCACCGCTCGCTGAATCATATCTATGATTTGTTTGACAAAGAAATCGGTTATGTTCAGTACACCATCCAAAAATTCTACCGAATTGATGGAGGCAGTACGCAAAATAAAGGTGTCGTGCCAGACATTCCTTTCCCTACGGCGATTGATCCTGAGGAAACAGGTGAGAGTGTTGAAGATAATGCTCTACCTTGGGACAGTATTGAGAAAGCGGATTATCAAGTGTTACAACGTAATGGTTCTTTAATTGAACAGTTGCGTGTAAAACACGATGAGCGGATCGCTAACGAGCTAGAGTTTAAGTTTATTGCGGAAGACATTGCGAAGTACAAAGCAGAGAAAGACGACAATACGCTTTCTTTGAATGAAAAAGTGCGTAAGCAAGAATCTGAACAGGCTGATAAGCAGCGCCTAGATCGCATCAATCAACGCCAAGCATTAGCGGGTAAAGAAGCGTTTAAGACGTTAGACGATGTACCCAAAGACTATGAAACGCCAGATGCATACCTTGATGAATCTGTTGCCATCATGGTAGACATGCTGAAAAAACCGTCCTAACACCGGTGTGATGATAAAAAGCGAGCGTTAACGCTCGCTTTTTCATTTATAACCCATAGCAAAGTGAAGGAAAGATGACGTATAGATGAAGTTATTTTTCTCTGAACAATAATGTGATTTAAGTCAAAAAAATTCGCCATATGATGACTCCATGCCTAAGCTTTAAGAAAACGGCATACAGCCCAAGTGTGGAGATGAACAATGAAATGGCTCTTAACTTTGCTCGCTGCGCTAACGCTATCTTCGGTTTACGCTCAAGATACGTCCACTAAATCTGCTGATTTAACCTATTTTGACACCCCTTTATTACTTGGCGATTGGTATTTGGTGAATCCGAATGTTGAAGAAAGTCGTGAAGACTTTAGGGCGATCAAGCTCACGTTAAACTCTAAGTATGAGTTCCAAATCGATATCCAAAAACGCGACTACAGCATTGACCATTGGGAAGGGATCTACACCGCAAATGAAGACACCATCATATTAGGACTCAATACGGATGAGCCTCAAGTCTATCAGTATGAAAGTAATCACAATATGCTCAATCTCAACGGCGTGACGTTCACTAAAGGGTTACCCAATGCACTGGCGGGTATTTGGTCGAGTGCGCAATTATCTGGAGAAGGGATGATCGCGAATCAGATAAACAAAATGGACTTAATTTTACAGCCTGATTTTGTCTTCATGTTTAGGGTGACATCTGAGGATGGGGATGAGTCGGTCAAGAAAGGGGTTTACTACACCGAAGGAAATCATTTGGTGTTGTTATACGAAAATGGTGAGCATGATACAACTTATGTCTTAGACACAGATCAGTTAACGTTACAGGAAGAGAGTGGAGAAATGCTCGCAGTACTTAACCGAGTACGTTAACCCAAGTGGGCCTAATAGAGGCTGTCTAAATGGCAGCAAAAGAGACATATTGATGGATTTTTCATCGGAAAAGAGAAGATTTTCAACGAGTCTTCTCTTTTTTTACGTCAAGCCTTGTTTTATTCGTTTCCAAACCGCATCTAACAGAGGTAATTTATCTGTGCCCGAAAAAACAGACACACAGATGCACAAGTGGTAGTTGCGGTTAGCGTAAACCTTTAAAGCAATTATGAAATAACGACGGGCACATTCTGATTCACTGTACAAGGATTTATAGATATGTCTCAAACCCCACAGGCTAAATATCGTAAAGATTACAAAGCGCCTTCACATACGATAACCGACATCGATTTAACCTTTGATCTTTACGATCACAACACCGTCGTCACGGCGGTTTCTCAAGTTAAGCAACAGGGTGAGAGTGATCTCCTAGAGTTAGATGGTGAAGCTCTAAAACTGATTTCTGTTGCTGTGAATGGTGAAGCATGGTCGGCGTTTGAGGTTAAAGAGAGTTCCTTGGTTATCTCGAATCTCCCAGCAGAGTTTGAACTTGTCATCGTGACCGAAATCGATCCAGAAGCCAACACCGCGTTGGAAGGTCTGTATAAATCGGGTGGTGCTTTTTGTACACAATGCGAAGCTGAAGGTTTTAGACGTATCACATATTACCTAGACCGCCCTGATGTGTTAGCGCGTTACCAGACAAAAGTGATTGCCGACAAAGCACAATATCCTTATTTGCTGAGTAATGGTAACCGCATTGCAGAGGGAGAACTGGAAGGTGGCCGTCATTGGGTTCAATGGCAAGATCCGCATCCAAAACCTGCATACTTGTTTGCTCTTGTTGCCGGCGACTTTGATGTGCTTCGTGATAAGTTTGTCACCAAGTCTGGTCGTAGCGTAGATCTTGAAATCTTTGTCGACAAAGGAAACTTAGATCGTGCGCCACATGCGATGACTTCTCTGATCAATTCGATGAAATGGGATGAAGAACGTTTCGACCTCGAGTATGACCTAGATATCTACATGATCGTCGCTGTTGATTTCTTCAACATGGGTGCGATGGAAAACAAAGGTCTCAATATCTTTAACTCAAAGTTTGTTTTAGCCAACTCTCAGACCGCTACCGATGCAGACTACCTAGGCATTGAGCGCGTGATTGGTCATGAGTATTTCCACAACTGGACAGGAAACCGCGTGACTTGTCGCGATTGGTTCCAACTGAGCTTGAAAGAAGGTTTAACCGTTTTCCGCGATCAAGAATTCTCTTCTGATCTTGGCTCCAGAGCAGTGAATCGCATTCAAAACGTGCGTACCATTCGTGGGCCGCAGTTTGCGGAGGATGCTAGCCCAATGTCTCATCCCATTCGCCCTGATAAAGTGATTGAAATGAATAACTTCTACACGCTAACTGTGTATGAAAAAGGCAGTGAAGTTATTCGCATGTATCATACTTTACTGGGTGAAGAAGGTTTCCAAAAAGGGATGAAGCTCTACTTTGAGCGTCACGACGGTACTGCTGCGACTTGTGAAGATTTTGTCTCTGCCATGGAAGATGCAACGGGTGTTGATTTAACACAGTTTCGTTTGTGGTACAGCCAGTCGGGTACACCAACACTTCGTGTAAGTAGCCTATATGATGCCGAGAAACAAACTTACGCATTAACCGTTGAGCAGTCGACCGAGCCAACACACGAGCAAGCGGAAAAGCAACCATTGCATATTCCATTCGATATCGAGCTTTACGCAGCGAATGGTGATGTGATCCCAATGATCATTGCCGGCGAGCCTGTTGGAAACGTGCTGGATGTGAAAGCGGACAAACAAACCTTCGTGTTTGAGAATGTGGCAGAACAGCCAGTGCCTTCTTTGTTACGTGAGTTCTCTGCACCGGTTAAGCTTGAGTACGATTATTCAGATTGTGAGCTGATGTTCCTTATGGTGAATGCTCGTAACGAGTTTTCTCGTTGGGATGCCAGCCAGATGTTACTGGCAAAATACATTCGTCAAAATGTTGAGCGAGTTCAGGCGGGTGAAGAAGTAGAACTGCCTGAGGCGGTTGTTGATGCCTTCCGTGGTGTGCTTCTTAATGCAGAATTAGATTCTGCGTTCATTGCTGAAGTCATGTCATTGCCAAACCACAATGAAGTGTCTGGTTGGTATAAGCAAGTCGACGTTGATGCGATCGCTCAGGTTCTTAAACAGTTGAAAATCATTCTTGCAACGCAGCTAAGTGATGAGTTGAGCGCACTTTATCATAGCCTCAAGCAAGCTGAGTATACGATTGATCACGCAGCGATTGGTCAGCGTGCGTTACGCAATATCTGTCTAGCGTATCTGGCATATACTCAAGAGGGTAATGATTTGGTATTGAAGCAATACCAAGAGTCGAACAACATGACCGATACAGTTGCAGCGATGGCATCCGCCAACCAAGCGCAATTGCCTTGCCGTGAAGCACTGATGCAAGATTACAGTGATAAGTGGAAGCATGATGGTCTCGTTATGGATAAGTGGTTTATCCTACAAGGCAGCAACCCTGCTGCCAATGCACTAGACGTTGTTAAAGAGACGATGAAGCATGAAGCATTTAGTCTTAAAAACCCCAATCGTACACGTAGCTTGATTGGTTCTTTCCTTGGTATGAACCCAGTGAACTTCCATGATAAATCTGGCGCGGGTTATCGTTTTGCTGGCGAAATCCTACGTGAGTTGAACAGTACCAATCCTCAAGTGGCATCGCGCTTAGTGGATCCTTTACTCAAGTTAGGTAAGTACGATAGTGATCGTCAGGCGTTAATTCGCCAAGAGCTCAAAGCCCTTCAAGGTTTAGAGGATTTGGCAAAAGATCTATTTGAAAAAGTGTCAAAAGCACTAGAAAACGAATAACAGTGATCGTGAGATAGCTGGCACAATGCCAGCTATCTTGTTCAAACTATGAATTACTATTACTTCACACTCAATATTAGCTATCAGGCATTTTTAGCTCACTATTCTGGTGCGGCGAGTGCTGTTCAAGTGGTGACAGAGCAAGGACTGAGGATTCAATTACCAGCGGTTAAATTTCGGCCGTTTCTCAGCCAGTTAGGCTTAAAAGGGCGCTTTAGACTAACAACTGACCAGAATCATCGATTTATTAAGTTAGAATCACTATAAGAACCTAGTTTAACAGTGAGTTAAACACGAATCTTAATCACATTATCAAACATTTCACCTCTATTCTTCGTTAATTTTATTAACTAAATTTCAATATTGCTTTTACAATAAGCGCATGCATTACCTATGCTTAGTTATTGAGTCTCCTAGCTAGATTTATTGCTAAGTGTCCCCTACAAAAAAACTATTCTAATGTGGAGTGTGAATATGACCGCGCGTGAAAATGTAGTGCCGGTTCTGCTTGAAAAAGTTTACCAACTGATTCAGGAAAAACTCGAGCTATCCCACCAGCCTTTCGTTACTAAATTAGCTCAACACCTGTTTAGTAACATGTCTATGGACGACCTAATCCAACGTAACGAGTCTGACCTTTACGGTGCGATTATTAGTCTTTGGCATCATATTCAAGAGAAGAAACCAGACGACGTCTCGGTTCGAGTATTTAACCCGACAGTCAGCCGCCACGGTTGGCAATCAACCCATACCATCGTAGAAGTGGTGGTACCTGATAGCCCGTTCTTGGTTGATTCCATCAAAATGGCGTTAAGCCGACTGGAGCTTAACTGTCACCTAATGCTCAACAACCCGACACAAATCACTCGCAATGAAAAAGGTGAAGTGATTGATGTCAATGGACAGGGTGGGATCTTACAGTCATTGTTCCACATCGAAGTTGACCGACTAAGCAAAAAGGATGAAATGCACAAGTTGAAGCAAGAGCTGCTTGATGTGCTCAACGATACTCGCTTGGTGGTGAACGATTGGTTGCTCATGGTAGAGCGACTAGAGCAAGTGACAGCACAACTGGAAGCGCAAAAATCAGCGGTTTCCATGGATGGTGAACGTTTCGATGAAAGCATTGCATTTCTACGTTGGTTAGGGGACCACAACTTTACGTTCATGGGATACAAAGAGTACGACTTGGTGAGTGTGGATGGCGAAACTGAGCTCGTACCAACAAAAGAAAAAGGCTTGGGTCTTTTTTCGGAACAATCTCGTGTTCGCAGTGTGAAGTTATCACAACTTTCAGACTCAGCTCGCCTCGAAGCGAAAAAGCCAAGTGCTTTGATCATTACTAAAGGTAATAAAGCGTCTCGTATTCATCGTCCTGCTTACAACGACTACGTTGGCATTAAGAAGTTTGACGCGAAAGGAAAAGTGGTTGGTGAGCATCGTTTCACGGGCCTGTATACCTCGTCGGTGTATAACCAAACCGTTTCTTCCATTCCACTTATCCGCGAAAAAGTGGATCGTATTCTCGATGCCAGCGGATACCGTGATGGCTCATATGCTTTTAAAGCGCTACACAATATCCTTGAAAATTACCCACGCGATGAACTGATTCAAGCAAAAGAAGAAGAGTTACTCGAAGTCGGCATGGGCGTAGTGCAAATGCATGATCGCGATCTACTGCGTCTGTTTGTTCGCAAAGACCCGTTTGGCCGATTCTTTAGTGCGATGGTGTATGTGACAAGAGATCGTTACAACACAGAATTGCGTCGCCAAACTCAACGCATTTTGAAACAGTACTTTGGTAGTGAGCAAGAAGTTGAGTTTACAACGTACTTCTCCGAAGGGCCGTTAGCACGTACCCATTATATTGTGCGTGTAGACAACAATAACATCGACGTAGACGTGAAAAACATCGAGCAAAATCTAATGGAAGTCTCTTCAACTTGGGATGATCGCCTTAAAGATTCTATCATTGCCAACTTTGGTGAAAGTAAAGGATTGCCACTTTCAAAAGAATACATGAAGGCATTTCCACGTTCTTACAAAGAAGCAATGATGCCGGGCAGTGCGGTTGATGATATTGATCGTTTGGAGGCACTTAGTGATGACAACAAACTGGGTATGCTTTTTTATCGCCCTCAAGAGTTGTCCGCAGACTCTAAAGCCGTACGCTTGAAACTGTTCCATCGTGACGAACCCATTCACCTTTCTGACGTCATGCCGATGCTCGAAAACTTGGGCCTGCGCGTGATTGGGGAGTCGCCATACGAGATCCACAAGACCAATGGTCAAACATTCTGGATCCTCGATTTCTCGATGTTGCACAAGAGCGACAAAGTAGTGGACTTAAGTGAAGCGAGAGATCGTTTCCAACAAGCGTTTGCTGCGATTTGGGAAGGGGAACTAGAAAGTGACGGTTTCAACCGTCTGCTATTGGGTGCTTCGCTGACTGGCCGAGAAATTTCAATTTTACGTGCCTATGCTCGTTATATGCGCCAAGTGGGTTTCCCATTCAGTCAACAATACATCGAAGACACCCTGAGTCACTATCCAGAGCTAGCCAAAGGGTTGGTTGATCTCTTTATCAAACGTTTTGATCCTAAACATAAAGGAAGCGAAAAAGGTCAACATGAGCTGATCAACAAGATCACCGAACAGCTAGAGTCGGTGGATAGCTTGGATGACGATCGTATTATTCGTCGTTACATGGAAATGATCATGGCGACGCTACGCACCAACTATTTCCAACTTGATGATCAAAAACAACCTAAGCCTTGGTTGTCATTAAAGCTAAAACCGCGGGAAATCCCTGAAATTCCACAGCCTGTACCAGCCTTTGAGATCTTCGTCTATGCCCCTGACATTGAAGGCGTTCACTTGCGTGGCGGAAAAGTGGCTCGTGGTGGTTTACGTTGGTCAGATCGCCAAGAAGACTTCCGTACAGAAGTGCTTGGGTTGGTGAAAGCGCAACAGGTTAAAAATACCGTTATCGTGCCTGTTGGAGCAAAAGGTGGTTTTGTTTGTAAACGTCAACATACCTTGACCAACCGTGATGAGATTTTTGCGGAAGGCCAGCGTTGTTACAAACGTTTCATTCGTGCGCTATTAGATGTCTCTGACAACATCATTGAAGGGGAAGTGATTCCACCGAAGAGCGTTGTAAGACATGATGAGGATGATCCTTATTTGGTCGTTGCAGCGGATAAAGGCACCGCAACTTTCTCCGATTTAGCGAACTCTGTGTCTGCTGAATATAACTTTTGGTTAGGTGATGCATTTGCGTCTGGTGGCTCTAACGGCTATGACCACAAAGCAATGGGTATCACTGCAAAAGGTGGTTGGGAGTCTGTGAAGCGTCATTTCCGTGAAATGGGTATTGACTGTCAAACAACAGACTTCACGGCGATTGGTGTTGGTGATATGGCGGGTGACGTATTTGGTAACGGTATGCTGCTGTCAAAGCACATTCGTCTACAAGCGGCATTTAACCATCTTCATATCTTTATCGATCCAAACCCGGATTCGGCTTCTAGTTGGGAAGAGCGTGATCGTTTGTTCCAACTCCCTCGCTCGAGTTGGGAAGATTATAATCCTAAGCTGATTTCAAAAGGCGGTGGTGTTTTCTCACGTAAGGCGAAGTCGATTACCTTGACACCAGAGATCCAAAAAATGTTGGGTACCAAGAAAACCTCTTTGGCGCCAAATGAATTGATCAAAATGATCCTGAAAATGGACGTGGATCTGCTTTGGAATGGTGGCATCGGCACGTATGTGAAAGCCTCGAGTGAAACACATACCGATGTGGGTGATCGTGCGAACGATGTGTTACGTATCGACGGCCGTGATCTCAATGCCAAAGTGGTTGGTGAGGGCGGTAACTTAGGTATGACGCAAAAAGGTCGTATCGAGTACGCTCTGAAAGGCGGACGTGTTAATACCGACTTTGTTGATAACGTGGGCGGTGTGGATTGCTCAGATAACGAAGTCAACATTAAGATCTTCTTGAATGGTTTGGTCTCCAATGGCGACATGACCGTGAAACAGCGCAATAAGATCTTGGAATCGATGCAAGATGAAGTCGGAGATATCGTTTTAGATGATGCTTACCGCCAATCTGAGTCCATCTCTGTGACCGAACAGCAAGGTGTTAGCGTTGTTAAAGAGCAAATTCGCTTTATTCACACTATGGAAAAAGCAGGCTATCTGGATCGCGTTCTAGAAAACATCCCTGATGATGAAACGTTACTAGAGCGTGAGAAGCTGGGCCAAGGCCTAACTCGTCCTGAACTGGCAGTATTGGTGGCTTATGGCAAGATGGTACTGAAAGAGCAACTCGCCAATGACGAGATTGCCAATGATGAGTTCCATGGGCAGCAATTGATCCAATACTTCCCAAGTGAATTGAGAAACAAATTCGCGAATCAGATGTCTTCACATCCACTGCGTGCGGAGATCATTGCTACATCACTTGCAAACCAAATGGTTAATGAGATGGGATGTAACTTCGTCACTCGTCTCCAAGAAGAGACTGGCGCATCGGTTGTGGATATCGCCAATGCGTACAGTGCTTCACGCGAGATTTACGGCTTGGGTGAAATTTTGGCTCAAACACGTGAGCTGGACAATGTCGCGAGCGCAGATGCTCAATACGAAATCATGTTCCACGTGCGTCGAATGCTTCGTCGTGTTGCACGCTGGCTACTGCGAAATCGCAGTGGTAAGAATACGGTGAGTGAGCTGATTGCTAAGTACCAAGCTGACGTTGATGTGATCACGCATTCTCTTGACAACATGCTGGTTGTCTCTGAAGTGGAAGAGCATGATGAGCTGGCAGAAAGTTGGATCTGTCGTGGGGTAGAAGCGAAGCTAGCTAGCCGCGTTTCTCGTCTAACCAGTCTCCAATCAGCGTTAGACATTTCTTCGGTTGCTCGTGAAACCAATAAAACGGTTGAGGAAGCAGCGAAGTTGTACTTCAACTTAGGCGATCGTTTATCACTACATTGGTTCTTGAAGCAAATTAATGGTCAGGCAGTCGATAACAACTGGCAAGCCTTGGCTCGTGCTGCTTTCCGCGAAGATCTCGATTGGCAACAACGTTTGCTGACTGCTCAAGTGCTCAACTGCATGCAGTCAGAGAACAAGGGAGATGTCATGGAAGCGCTGGAAACGTGGATGGAGCGCAATGAAACCTCACTACATCGTTGGGAAAGCATTCTCAACGAGTTCAAAGTGGGTAGTGTGCATGAGTTTGCCAAGTTCTCGGTCGCATTGAGAGAACTGGTTCTTCTCAACTTAAATTGCAGCTCAAATAGTTAATGTTTTGAGTCTCTGATATGAAAAAGCCCCTTAGATGGGGCTTTTTTTATATTGAAGAGTAAAAAACGACCAATAATAAGTTGCGTTGTCACTTTTTGATGCTTAGCAATCGTTACCATTCCTCATGCCTTTCACTAACTTTCAATAAATAAAAACATTAACCATCTGTTTTAAATCAATTTAATTCGAATAATGCATTTGGAATACAATATCTTTGACGTTTTTGTTTGAAATGTTGTTCTTTTAAGTAAATAATACCAACCCGTTTACACGGGGCTTTTTTCTTTCGGAGGCACAATGCTTTACCGTCTTGCCAGAGCTGGCTTTTTTCAATTGGATGCAGAAAAGGCACACGATCTCGCTATCCAAAACTTCAAACGCTTTACCGGCACACCAATTGATCTTTTCTATCGTCAACAACTCCCAAATCGACCAGTAGAATGCATGGGACTCACTTTCCGAAACCCAGTTGGCCTTGCGGCTGGTCTGGATAAAAATGGTGAGTGTATCGAAGCATTTGACGCAATGGGATTCGGCTTTGTTGAAGTTGGTACCGTTACACCTAGAGCACAATCAGGAAATGATAAACCACGTTTGTTCCGCTTAGTAGGTGCGGAAGGAATCATTAACCGTATGGGTTTCAATAACCTAGGTGTTGATAATCTCATTGAAAACGTCAAGAAGGCCAAATACAGCTGTGTATTAGGCATCAACATTGGTAAAAATAAAGACACACCAATCGAGAAGGGCGCGGAAGATTATCTCATCTGTATGGAAAAGGTATATGAGTACGCGGGTTATATTGCCGTGAATATTTCTTCTCCAAACACGCCTGGGCTAAGAACACTTCAATATGGTGAAGCGCTCGATGAGCTACTGGTTGAGTTAAAACGTAAGCAAGCCGAGCTTGAAGAGAAGCATGGAAAATATGTACCTCTGGCATTAAAGATCGCACCGGATCTTACCGACGATGAAATTAGCCAGATTTGCCAATCATTGATCAACAACAAGATCGATGGTGTGATCGCAACCAATACCACACTTGATCGCACGATGGTTGAAGGCATGAAACATGCACAAGAGGCTGGGGGCCTTAGTGGTCGCCCACTTCAGTCCCGTTCTACTGAGGTTGTGCGATTACTTCGCAAGGAGTTACAAGGTAACATCCCAATTATTGGCGTTGGTGGTGTTGATTCTTATGTTGCTGCAAAAGAAAAAATGTTGGCAGGGGCGGATCTTGTACAAGTTTACTCTGGCTTCATCTATCACGGGCCAGGCTTAGTACGCGATATTGTTAAAAATCTATAGAATGATTCGCTAACATACTGACATAACAGCTTTTCTAACAGAAAAAAGAGGACTTGGTTTCCTCTTTTTTTTTATTCATTCGTTTGTAGAATCAAAGCAGTTGGAGGGTAATTAAGCGTTTACCTCTGTGAATCAGTCAGTGTGAGAATAGAACGATGCTTAAACCAAGTGATAAATGGAGCTGGTATTTTGATAAGCCGTCAGGCCGTCTAATGCTTGACTTAGGCGATAGATATCTATTTCAAACCAATCTCAGTGATAAATTGCTGGTGGACTGCGCTTTCTCCTACAACGACTTCACAGTTGATGACGCAAGTGCCTTTCAAACTTTTAAAGAATGCCTGTCATCGCTTGATTTGAGTGAATATCGCAGAGATGAGCTAACGCTCTACTGCGTTGCTGCTAAGCGCTTTCATAAGCCAGTCCAACCCAAGAGTTGGTTTTTCCATTCTACAGGTTCGGATTACCAACCCAGTGAAGGTGAGCTTGTACAGCTGCAAAATGGCTTGAATCAAGGGTTGTTTATTGTTTTGGAAGCAGGGGACAATGCAAGCTTAGTCAGCTGTGTAGAGCTTGAAGGCTTTATGCTAAGCAGCTCAAAGAGCTTAAGTTATGGTGAAGCCATCAAAGTTATGCACGATCGCATGTCTACTGCTGCAAGAATGAATACGCTAATGCCTATGGCATTAGTCGGATAACCTTTCCTAATTTTCGTTCCTATACATTTTTCATCGGCCTTCTGGCCGATTTTTTTTGCCTTCTCCTACCTCTGTTCATTGTGTTCGTTCGTCTAAATATTGCGACTATGAGAGCTTGTGGTGCAATCGGGTAGACATTTTTTACACATTTTTAGAACGTAAAATGTCCACTTTTGCCGGCAATATATCATCGATAGAGTAAAAAATTCCCTCTTTTAAGTGATTTTGTAATTAAATTACCAACATAAATTTAGTCTGGTATAGTCCAATTTTTATGTGA
Organism: Vibrio vulnificus NBRC 15645 = ATCC 27562; assembly: GCF_002224265.1. Lineage (NCBI taxonomy): Bacteria > Pseudomonadati > Pseudomonadota > Gammaproteobacteria > Vibrionales > Vibrionaceae > Vibrio > Vibrio vulnificus. The sequence goes on along the minus strand of NZ_CP012881.1, from coordinate 3,161,643 downwards.
ATAAGCATTCACTATCGTAATTTGAACCGAATTTTCGTTTAGGATTGCATACGTTTCGTTCATCACTTCTGAATTGGTGTTATTAATTCACGACGATAAAACGACCAGTTGATACGCTGGCTTATAAGGAGATGAGAAAAGTCCTTGAAATGCGAGGCATGGAGTGGATTTGTCAGGTATAATCAACGCCATTTTTAATAGCTAAAGAACACTATGAACCAATATCTTGCGGTTACCTCAAATGGTCTTGAGAACCTTCTTGCTGAAGAACTAACAAAACTTGGAATTGCAGACGCTAAGCCAGTACAGGCTGGGGTAAGATTTAAAGCCTCTAATGAACAGGTTTATCGCTGCTGTCTATGGAGTAGATTGGCATCGCGTTTTGTTCGCGTGTTGTCCGAGTTTACCTGTCAAAGTGATATGGACTTGTATTTAGCAACGTCCTCTATCAATTGGGTAAATCAATTCCACAGCACTAAGAAGTTTGTGGTTGATTTCAACGGCACGAACCGTGAGATTCGTAACAGCCAGTACGGTGCGATGAAAGTGAAAGATGGCATCGTAGATTGTTTCGAAAAGAAAAACCTACCACGCCCAAATATCAGCAAAGAGCGTCCGGATGTACGTATCCATGTTCGTCTCCACAAAGATAAAGCGATTCTTGGTGTTGATATGGTCGGGAATGGCTTGCACCAACGTGGCTATCGTCCTGCATCTGGCAAAGCGCCACTCCGTGAAACCTTGGCTGCTGCTATCATCCTTCGATCAGGCTGGACAGAGGAACAACCGCTTTTGGATCCAATGTGTGGTTCAGGTACTTTGTTGATAGAGGCGGCCATGATGGCAGCAAACATGGCGCCTGGAGTAAAACGCGAAAAGTGGGTCTTTGAATCACTTGAAGATTTCGAGCCAGAAGTGTGGGCAGAAATAAAATCAGAAGCAAATGTCATTGCTCGAAGAGGTGTCAAAAAAGTTGGCGCAAGATTCTATGGCTTTGATAATGATGAAAAAGTGCTGAAAATTGCCCAAGATAACGCGCGCAGAGCAGGGGTTGCTGATCTTATCGAATTTAAGTTGGGTGACGCCGCTACAGTGTCACGTCCTCAAGAGTTTGAGAATGGTGTGATTGTTTGTAACCCGCCTTATGGTGAACGACTTGGTACAGAACCAGGATTGATTGCACTATACACAGCATTTGGTGGTCAGTTAAAAGCGCAGTTTGGTGGTTGTACGGCATCTATTTTTTCGAGTTCTGATGAGCTGCTGAGCTGTCTTCGCATGCGTGCAGAAAAACAGTTTAAACTGAATAACGGTGCGTTACATTGTCACCAAAAGAATTACACGATCGCTCAGAGAAGTGCAGAGCAGATTGAAGGTGCGGATGGCCCGCTTTCTATCGCACCAGACTTTGCTAACCGCCTAAAGAAAAACATCGGTAAGATTGGCAAGTGGGCTCAAAGAGAACAGCTCGATTGTTACCGCATCTATGATGCCGACCTACCAGAATACAACGTGGCGATAGACGTCTATCAAGATCACTTGGTGATTCAAGAATACGCCGCACCAAAAGATATTCCGGAAGAGAAGGCAAAGCGTCGTCTGACGGACATCATTCGTGCTTCGATTCAGGTAACTGGCGTAGAAGCCAACAAAGTTGTGCTGAAGGTTCGCGAGAAACAAAAAGGCCGTAACCAATATCAAAAATTAGGTCAAGTTTCTGAGCGAATGGAAGTTAACGAGTATGGTGCAAAGCTGATCGTCAATTTGTACGATTATCTGGATACGGGGTTGTTCCTAGATCATAAGATCACGCGCCATCGTTTGGGTGAAATGGCAAAAGGAGCCGATTTCCTTAACCTGTTTGCTTATACAGGGAGTGCCACGGTACACGCCGCTCTTGGCGGTGCCAGCTCGACAACAACGGTCGACATGTCGAACACCTACCTTGAGTGGGCAAAAGACAACATGTCTGCAAATGGTTGTGTCGGACGTCAACATAAGTTTGAGCAGGCAGATTGTTTACAGTGGTTAGAGAAAGCGCAGGGGCAGTACGATTTAATCTTTATCGATCCGCCTACGTTTTCAAACTCAAAGCGCATGGAAGACTCGTTTGACGTTCAGCGCGACCATATCAAACTGATGAAAAACTTAAAACGTTTGCTAAGAGAAAACGGCACGATTGTTTTCTCTAATAACAAGCGTCATTTCAAAATGGATATCGAAGCGATGGAAGAGTTGGGTTTAGACGCGAAGAACATTTCTTCTCAGACGCTGCCACTCGATTTCTCAAGAAACAAACATATTCATAACTGTTGGGTCGTCACCCACAAAAAATAGGAACAAGGAACGTGATCACCCTATACAGTACCGAAGGATGCCATCTGTGTGAGATGGCCTACGAGTTGGTGGAACAAGCAGGCATTGCTGAACAAGTTCAAGTGATTGATATCGCGTTTGATGATGCGCTATTTTCTCGTTACGGGGTCACGATTCCTGTCTTAAATTCTCAAGGGTCAGAGCTTGGCTGGCCCTTTGATCTAGAAAAATTAAAACAATGGTTGGACGATAATGGCATTACTTACCATTCATAATGGTCAACTCGCCTTTGGCGATAATCCTCTACTTGATAAAGCTGATTTTGTACTTCAAGAGCATGAGCGAGTTTGTTTGGTAGGACGCAATGGGGCGGGTAAATCGACCTTAATGAAAGTTCTAGCGGGCGAGGTGATTCTTGATGATGGTAAGCTACAGATCACTCAAGATGTCGTTGTATCACGCTTAGAACAAGACCCCCCACGAAACGAACCAGGAACGGTTTACGATTATGTGGCAAGTGGGCTAGCTGAAATTGGCGAACAATTAAAGATCTATCATGATCTTCTCGATCTTGTCGCTCAAGAGCCAACGGAAAAGAACATTAACCGCTTAGCGAGAGTGCAAGAACAGCTTGATCACGCCAACGCGTGGCGATTTGAAGACCGAGTTAAGCATGTGTTGGCGGCATTAAAGCTGGATGCTGAAACGAAGCTCACCGATCTGTCGGGCGGTTGGCAACGCAAAGCTGCGCTGGCGAAAGCGCTAGTATGTGATCCAGACGTTTTGCTACTAGATGAGCCAACTAACCACCTCGATGTTACGACCATTGAATGGCTAGAAACGTTCCTCAAAGATTTCCGTGGCTCCATCATTTTTATTTCCCACGACCGAGCCTTCATCAAAACAATGGCAACGCGTATCGTTGACCTTGACCGTGGTAAACTTGCCTCTTTTCCTGGCGATTACGACAACTACCTTATTGAAAAAGAAGAAATGCTTCGTGTTGAGGAGATGCAAAACGCAGAGTTTGATAAGAAGCTCGCTCAGGAAGAAGTGTGGATTCGTCAAGGCATCAAAGCACGCCGCACACGTAATGAAGGTCGTGTTCGGGCACTTAAAAAGCTGCGAGAGGAACGCCAGAGTCGAGTTGACGTACAAGGTAAAGCCAAAATCCAAATTGATGACGCCGCACGCTCTGGCAAGATCGTCTTCGAAGCAGAAAAACTGCAGTTTTCATTCGATGGAAAGAAAATTGTTGATGATTTCAGTTTTAATATCATGCGTGGTGATCGAATTGCGCTTATTGGCCCTAATGGCTGTGGCAAGAGCACGGTCCTTAAGTTACTGCTGGATCAGCTAAAACCGGAATCTGGCCGTTTACATTGTGGTACTAAGCTGGAAGTCGCGTATTTTGACCAATATCGAGAGATTTTGGATCCTGAAAAGACGGTCATTGATAACCTAGCGGATGGTAAACAAGAAGTCACCGTGGGTGGGCGAGAACGCCATGCTTTGAGCTATCTTCAGGATTTCCTGTTCTCACCGAAGCGTGCTCGTACACCTGTCAAAGCACTTTCAGGTGGTGAAAAAAACCGTCTGCTTCTTGCTCGTATCTTCCTAAAACCGAACAATTTATTGATTCTCGACGAACCAACTAACGATTTAGATATCGAAACATTGGAACTTTTAGAAGAATTGCTTGCCAATTATCAAGGTACTCTACTGCTGGTTAGCCACGACCGACAGTTTGTGGATAATACCGTCATGACAAGCTGGATCTTTGAAGGTGAAGGAAAAATCGAAGAGTTTGTCGGTGGTTATCATGATGCTCAACAGCAGCGCAAACAAGCGATCGAAGCACGTGAAGTGATGGAAAAATCAGCGCCTAAAGCAAAAGTCGTTGAGGAAACTCCCAAAACTGCGCCAGCTAAGAATACCTCTAAGAAGTTATCATATAAGCTCCAACGAGAACTTGAAGCACTACCTGCCAAGTTAGAACAGTTGGAAGCGGATATTGAAGCGCTTCAAGAGCAAGTAAACTCCGCAGAGTTTTTTGCTCAACCCGTAGAGACAACGCAACCAGTGCTAGAGCAACTTGCCGCACTGGAGCAGGAATTAGAAATTGCTTTCGAGAGATGGGAAGAGCTCGAAGCTATGCAACAGGACAGTTAATAAATAGATGAATTGCAGTACTAGATTCAAATTAACCACAGTCGCGCTACTCGTTGGTAGCGCAATGAATGCCAACGCCGCTTTGTATAAGGTCGTTGAAGTTGATCCTGCACTCAATGGAAGTTCATCAACCTATAACGATGCTTATGGTGTTGCAATTCAACAAGGTGATGTCGCTTTCGAAACCGGTTGTTTCGCTAATGGTGCTAATTGTACAGATGATCAGTTCAAACTCGCGCTTGAGACTCGTGTCAGTGTCGATGGTGTGAGCTATCGAGAAGAGCTTCCGTTTGCGATGGATGCGACATTTGGGTATATCCAAGAGTTTGATGACTTTGAGCGTTATTGCTACAACGAGCTGCGTTATTCGACGTGTGAAACGTGGGCATCGATTCACTGGGCTCCTTGGTATAAAGAGCTAAGCAAAGACTATACTTCAAACGCACTGGCTTTTGTGGAAGGTAATCAAAGCGCTTACACCAATAAATTCAACAATGTCATTAACAGTTTAACGGAAAGCGGTTCACCCGTTGGAAATCAAAGCATTGTCAATGATGATGGGACGTTACAGACCCGCAATAAAGTCGTGGCGCCAGTGATGCCTGTGTATGAAAAGGTCAGCGACACAGACACGGAAACTGATTTCTATCAATCACGAGCTTGGAAAACCGATGGTACTTACACTGTAGGCAGCGTTTCCTCTAAAACCGGTAATGAAAACGGCACACACTATACGAGCAAAGCGGCCATTTGGGACGCTGCTGGCGTAGTGAAACAGTTGGATTGGCCCCAAGTCGCAGATAGAGATGGTGAACGTTTAGCGCAGGGAAGTATGCGTGATGTGGTTGTCGATTCGACAAATAACAAAGTCTACGGTGTTGGTTACAACACTTACGCAGATGACAACTATATTAATGCCAGCGTGTTTGTTGGTACGTTTGACGCTAGCGGTACATTTGAAAATTCAAGTTGGGATACAAAGCAAGTTAGTGGCGCGCAGATGAAGATTAGTGGCGACATTATCCATAGCAATTCTGTTGTTACTAACGTAAACAGTAATTTTATTGCCATCGGCGAAGCAAAGCGCGCTGGCGGTAAACCTTCCGAAGGTTCAGCAGCCAATCGACTATTCTTGGTCAAAGATGTTAGAGCCGAAAGTGTTTCGGCGACATTTCTACCTGAGTTAGGGGGGATCTTCTTCTCTGGTGCAGGCGGTAAAATGGGTGGCATCAACAAATACAATGAAATTGTCGGTCAGTTGGACGCTGAAGATACTCGTGAGATCGACGGCAAGCCGCGTCGTAAACGTGCATTTATTCTGCCTTATGAGGCAAATGGTTCTGTTGAAAGTAGAATATCGATATTCGATAACAAAGCGTGGTATTTGGATGACCTTACCAATGGTTCTAACGCGCCTGTTGAAAACAACCAATATCGTATTATCGACGCAACGGATATCAATGATGCTGGTGTGATTTCCGCGACAGCAATCAAATGTGAAGGTGGCTACGATACAATCGCACACAACTCATATTGTGGTGAAGGTTCCAAAGAGGAAACAGTGGTTGCTGTTAAGCTAATTCCTATCGCAGATGCGGATGCAAGTAACATTAATACGCGTCCAGTTGAAAAAGCCGCAGCAGAGCGTAGCGGAGCAGGAGTTGGTTGGTTGTCTTTGACATTACTGGTTTTATTTGGTTTCCGCAGAAAATAGGCTATTTTTTAAACTAGGCACAGCTTCACAATTTTGAAGTTGTGCCTTTTTTATCGCTTGAGAAATCCCTTCATTTGATCGATTCTTAATTGTGGAGTCACAAAAGCTCCATCAAAGTTTCACAGTAGTACGTTAGTTCTAATGGACCTGTATGAGGTAGAAATTATGAAGAGACAAAAGCGTGATCGCCTAGAACGAGCACAATCCCAAGGCTACAAGGCAGGCTTAAACGGTAGATCTCAGGAAGAATGTCCTTATCAACAGATGGACGCTCGTTCGTATTGGTTAGGTGGTTGGCGTGATGCCAGAAGTGACAAACTCTCTGGTCTCTATAAATGATGTCCACATACAACACAGAAGGATTTTAAAGAAGGGCCCACGATGTGGGTCTTTTCTATTACTGGGCGGAATAAAAAATGAAAGACGCAAGAAAAAACGGCCCAAAGAGCCGTTTCATCAAAATAACTGGAAAGCGGTGTTGTTTAGAATGCAGAGGTATCTTGGAAAAGACCCACTTTTAGATCCTTAGCGACGTAAATCTCTTTACCATCGACAAGAACTCGGCCATCCGCTAGACCCATAACAAGCTTACGATTGACAACTCGTTTCATGTGGATCTCGTAGGTCACCTTTTTCGCTGTAGGGAGGATTTGACCAGTAAATTTAACCTCACCAACACCCAAAGCGCGGCCTTTGCCCTTGCCGCCAACCCAACCAAGGAAGAAACCAACTAACTGCCACATCGCATCCAAGCCAAGACAACCAGGCATCACTGGGTCGCCAGGGAAATGGCAGTCAAAGAACCATAGATCCGGTTTGATATCTAGCTCTGCCAAGATGAGGCCTTTACCAAAGTCGCCTTCAGTTTCTGACATTTTGGTTACTCGGTCCATCATCAACATGTTTGGTGCTGGTAACTGAGGGTAACCAGGGCCAAACAGTTCACCTTGACTAGAGGCTAAAAGATCTTCGCGGGTATATGATTCACGTTTATTCTGCATTGTTTGTAAACTCCAATTTTAGACACAGGCATGTTAGTGAACAGGTGTACGCTAAACAACTCCGATCAGTACTAGACAAACCAGTTTTTAATCCATTGAACAAAGCCTTGTGGATGATCATGCTTCGTAAAGTTATCGATTCTTTCAGCAATTTTGTTGAGCACGCTATCTTCGTCTTCACCACAAAATGGCTTATTCATAATGATTGGGATCACATCTTCAACATCGGATACCGCCCAAATATGAAACTCACCGAGTTTAATGCTTTCGACCACTTCTTTATGAAGTGCCAGATGTTTTAAGTTCGTTTCCGGTAGAATAACCCCTTGCTCGCCGGTGAAGCCTTGGTGTTTACAAACCTGATAGAAGCCTTCAATTTTTTCATTTAGGCCTCCTACAGCCTGTACACGGCCAAATTGGTCCACTGCACCCGTCACCGCGATTTGCTGATTGATGGGGTACTCAGATAGGGCGCTGACAAGGCAGCAAAATTCAGCAAGTGACGCACTATCTCCATCGACTTCACTGTAAGATTGCTCGAATACAATAGAAGCAGAGTAAGGCAGTGGTGCATCGAGTTGCAGCGCACTGCTGACAAGTGCTTGCATGATCATCATACCCTTGGCGTGAAGATTTCCACCGAGCTCGGCTTTACGTTCAACGTCAGAAATATCACCATCACCAAAATGGATAACACAAGAAATTCGAGCTGGCTCACCATAAGAAACTGGGTGACCTGCAACATCAATAACGGTGAGGCCGTTAATCTGGCCGATTTGCTCGCCCGTTGTTTCAATGATCACTTGGCCATCAAGGATATCGTCGATAGCGCGCTGGGGGAGATAAGACTCACGGAAATATTTTTCCTCAATGGCTGTATTCATGTGCTCACCGTTGATCTGGTAGCCTTGCGATTCAATAGCTGCCAGAGAGAGCCATTGGTGAAGCCAAATTGGGGAGAGGGGCAGATAATGTTGGTCTTCTGTTTCACGAACGCCGGCAATCAACAAACGGTGTAGTGCATCTTTATCAAAACTGGGTAGATGGTAGCGGTCACATATCCATTTAATGTAGCCGACATAGGCATCCAGATTCTCTTCACCTAGGTGAAAATCTTCTTCGAGTTCGCTGAACAAAGTCATTGGTGAGAAGAGATCAGGATCAAGATACTCAAGATCCGCCAACTGCCCACGATCACCAGTAATAACCAATTTTATGTCGTAGCAAGTCGGTTCCAGGTGTGACGATTGCCACTCGGGTTTTAATGGAGAAATGGGTAGGGATTCGCCAAGTACTGCCGCCTTAATCGCTGGCCAAGAGCCTGGATTTGCAAGCAGCAAATTCGCAGAGACAGTGACAATGCCACCACGAGCTTTAGAGAACAACCCTGTAATGATTTCGACGTCACCATTAGCATTAAGCTTATAGCAGTCAAAGAGATGAGAAGGAGAGAGCGTCTCTGTTTTTAGTACCACTAGTTCAGGATCAATAGAGTTCAATCCTTCTTCAACCAAACCACGATAGATAGGGTTATCACAACAATTAATCACCAAGAAACGAGCCATTCCAGAAAGAAGGGTAAAGTGGCGGAATGTTGCTAATGCACGCTCTTGTAGCTCAAAATAATGGGTTAACTCAATAGAGTGAAGATTAGCAAAAGACGATTCAAATTGATCGAATTGTGGCGTAACGGCTTGCCAGTTAATTTGGTTCATTGACTTTCTTCATAAACTTTAATTGCAGCGGAGTATATCAGAACCAACAAAATCTGCAGTTAAATCCGGCTAAATAGATGGTGAGGGAGGAAAAAGTTGATCTCTCTCTATCCTTCGACCACGTTTTGTTGAGAATTAAACCCACATGGGTTACGCTGTCACCCTAAGTAGCGCTAGGACATGGAAAAATGAAATATCAACAACTCGAAAACTTGGAATGTGGGTGGAAATGGCAGTATTTGATCAATAAGTGGAAAGATGGAGAAACCATCACTAAATATATTGATTCGAGTGAAGCTGACCATGCAGTTTCTGAACTAAGAAAGTTAGAACATGAACCGACCAAAGTCCTCGAGTGGATTGATTTGCACATGGCGGACGAGCTTGACAAGAAACTCAAACAAGCCATTCGTGCCAAACGCAAGCGCCATTTCAACGCTGAGCAGATCCATACAAAGAAAAAATCCATCGATTTAGATTATCGTGTATGGGAAAAGCTATCGACACGTGCGAATGAGCTGGGTTGTACATTGTCCGACGCCATTGAATATTTACTGAGTGAAGCTTCTCGTAGCGAAAAGGCGAGTGCAGCCGTATCCACTCTGAAAGAAGACTTAAGCAAGTTATTATCCGATTAGTGCAGGAGAACACACATGTTGTATGTCATTATTGTGGCCGCAATCGTTATCTTTTGGCTAGTGGCCATTGATCGCCCCGTATTGAAAGTTTCCTTTAAAGAAGGGCATATTCATTCAGTCAAAGGGAACTTGCCACCATCTTTTCGCCATAATTTAGTGGAGATTGGCGAGAAGACGCCTTTTGATGGTGAAATGAAAGTTTACAGCTTACGTACTGGTGCAAAGTTGGTGTTCAATAAACAAGTGCCAAAGAAAGTCCAACAAAGAATTCGTAACGTATTTCCACATCAAGGATTTAAGTCTAGCAAAGGTAAGAAACACGCCTAATAAACATATCAATTGCAACAATCACTAATCCACCACGCAATTGAATAGAATCGACGTATATCATCCAGTCTGCGCACTGTATTGTATTTTCATTTGGAAAAATTATGCGATACAGTGTCACCTTTCTTCTTTCATCTCTTTTACTCTTCTATCCAAGTGCGATTCATGCCGATGATTCCACTCGTAACCCAATAGCATTAAAGCTAAAAAAGTCAGTTCAAAAGAAGATCGACAAAGAGTTTGTCCACTATTCGGGCTATTGCGACGTTGTCGTCTATTTTAATCACACGGATAAGCATGCGGTGGTTGAGAAGGTCAATGGGACGGGTGATGCCAAAATATGTCGCTTTGCGAAGCAAACAATCAAAGTCGGCAGTAAATTTCGCTATAAGGTGCCGGAACGTATGATCTTCATTCACATCTCGAGCTAATCAATAGTTGATAGAAAGAACGATGTGTTGTGTACGTTTACTACTCAAGAATTAATGTTGTCAGTGACTTATAGTGACAAAGTAGGCAATTTCAAGATTAAATAATGGAAGCGATGTCACTTTGATTTCTCATTTTTGTTCTCTATGGAATAAACTAAAACTAGTGATAAATCTTTAAAGGGATACAGATTTGCTACTCGCCAACAGACGGTATACACAAGAAGCGATTGAAACAGCGGAACAAGTGGCAAATGAGGTTAATGTTAGACATGCCAAGTGGTTAGTGAGTATGAAATACATTCTCGATCAGTCTAACGTTGATAACCTACTTAGTTTACAAGGTCGCTATTGCGAAGACGTTATTTTCTCAGAAGATGAGCGCATTACTCGCAATCAACGCATTTTATTAGAGTGTGAGCAGGCTAAAGTGGTTGAGCGGCGTGAACAGGTAAAAGCAAGACAAAACACCCATAAACGTGTTGTTGTGGATGTTACACGCCATGCTGAGCACATGATGATTGAGAAACTACTCAATACGCCCATCGACAAATTGTTTAATGGCGTACCTAACTTTGATCATCTTGCTTCGTTCGCGTACTCACCGTCCTTGAGTTTCTCCAAGTTGAGTACCTTGACAACCCTGAGTCATCAACTTAGTTCAAGTATTTTAGATCTCGTTACAAACCCTAAATTCTGCGAACGTATAGGGAAATCATCGAAAAGTGTGACCGATGCAAAGATAGCAATAGGGCAGATAGGCATAGAAAATTGCCGTTTACTTTTCCCTGTTCTGATGGCTAGACCGATGCTCAAATGGTCCGATGCGAATACCAAGTTGATTGCCCCTAAAATGTGGCAACATATGATAGTCACGGCGAATGTCACTAGAATGCGCTTACAAGATGCAAATTTCAAAGAGCCCGATGCAGGCATCTTGATTGGTGTGTTGAGAACAGTTGGCCAGTTTCTCGCATCAAACCATTTTACGCATACATTTGAAGACGCTTTAGTTGAGATGATGCTCAAATACCGAGAGCAAGATATGCGTGAAGAATATTACGCTTGTGCTGAGGTCGTCGCCAATATGTCTTTTTTGCCCAAAATCATTTTCGAACTTGAGGGACAACTTGCTAAACGAGTTTTGGAGTCCATGGATTGGCCAGCAAATGCAATGTTTATCAAAAATGCCGTGATTGAGGATATAGACAATGTGCCTGTTGAAGAAAGAAGTATTGCAGGAGCTGCATTAGCACAAGGTCGGGCATTCTCAATCTACGATGGATTACAGCATAGCAATGCATTCGTAGAAAAACACAAACCGTATTGGTTTGCTCAAGTACAAATGCCAGGAGCATCGCTCAAAGATATTCAAGCGAGAATGCCAGGACGCTTAACACTGTCGATGTGATTTGTATTTAATTTCAATAATTTGCGACTGCTTGGCTATGTGGATTGGCAGCCCTACGGAATCGTTAGCTAAGTACGCATTATGTATATTATGTTAAATCACATGTAGCGCTACGTGAAATGTTTCTGTCTCGGCTCCCCTTTACTGGTATTAATGCTCTGATTCATGATTAAACATAATTTTTATTTACCATAAAATACCTAATATAGAACCTTATTAATCAAAGATTTAAGGTTCTATATTGGTTATACGATTAAGGCTTCAATCGCGTTGGCGAGTTCTTGTTTTCGTACGGGCTTAGCAACAAAGCTGTCCATACCAACGTCTAAGCAATTTTGTTTATCGCTGGCTAATGCATGGGCTGTTAAAGCGATAATTGGCACTTCAAATCCCTTTGCTCGTAGAATTTTTGTTGCTGTGAGTCCATCCATGACTGGCATTGACACATCCATAAACACCACATCCAGAGACTCCGTGTTGGACTCGATGAACTCAATCGCTTCACTTCCGTTATTGGCAATAAATACGTTGTGGCCAAGTTTGTTTAAAAGCAGTTGGATAACCATTTGATTGGAATGTGTATCTTCTACGACTAACACATTCAATGCTCTGTCGCGTTTGCTAGTCGTGCCATCTTGGCTCAAACGAATTAGCTTGCGACTTTTAACTGGAATTTGCACAACAAATGTCGAGCCCTTACCAAACTGGCTAGAAACACGAACTGTTCCTGACATGAGCTCAACCAAGTGTTTTGTAATGGCAAGCCCTAGGCCCGTGCCTCCAAATTTTCTGGTAATTGAGCTATCTGCTTGCTTAAACGCGGTGAACAAAGAGCTAATTTTGTCTCTCTCAATGCCAATCCCTGTGTCTATGACAGAGATGGATAACTCATCATTTTCTAGGCTCACACGAATATCAATCTGACCTTGCTGAGTGAACTTCACCGCGTTACCAATGAGATTAAACAACACTTGAGATAATCGGCTGGGATCAAGCCAATAGTGACGCTTGTCGTCAAGTTCGATGCTGAGCTCAATATTGAGCCCTTTTGACGCAGCAACTAATTGCTGCTGTGACACTACAAAAGTGACAGTGTCATTTATATTAATCCATTGAGGTGAAAGGGAAAATTCGCCAGATTCAATTTTGGATAGATCAAGTATGTCGCTGATGATTGCCAGCAACAGCCCTGCTGAACTTTCCATATGGGAGAGCAAGTTGATGTGACCTGCTGACATGTCGGACTGTTTGAGAACATCCAACATGCCCAAAACGGAGTTTAATGGTGTTCTTAACTCATGACTCATCATGGCTAGAAACTCAGATTTTGCTCGGTTGGCACGCTCAGACTCTTCTCTGGCCAATGCCAATTCTCGAGTCCTTAGCTCGACGATACGTTGTAACTTCTCTTTGTTTTCGATATCAATAACAGCTCGTTCTATCAAAGGCAAAAAGCGCTTGAGAGTTTCTTTTGCTTCAATACTGAACTGCCCTTTTGTATTACCGATCAGGAGAATAACGGATTGAGTTACCTGAGCATCAATGCCCGTTAATAATACAGAGTTAATGTGGCTTTTGATAAAGCTGTTGAGCTCTTTAAACTCTGACAATTCGGTGGGTTCGAATAGAATGATGCATTCGCCATTGATCACTCGGCTAAATTTTTTTCCATCACACCAAGTTGTATTATTGAACACTTGGTTTGTTGTGAGCAACGTCGCGAAATTCTCTTTATCACAATGCCGAGTAAGGACCACAAAATCATCAAAGTTGATGTATTTCTTCAATACGTTATTGAGGCCTAAGAAGATTTCGTGACGATTTTTTGCTTCACTCATCGCAGAGATTGCGCTGAGGATGGCCTTATTTTCTTCAGCTAGTCGCTTTTCGAGTTCCCTACTCTTTTTAAGCTCAACTAATGCGTCGTGAAGGGCTTCTTTTTCAAACGTTGTCATGTTATTTACTTTCATCCGGTGAATGGAAAATAGCTGAAGAAATCATTAAGTTACCATGCCCATTTTCACCGCCAACAAAGCGCCCCTGTTCGCCGAAAGTAAACGGACAAATAAAAGGTTTATCATCTAATTCATCTAGAAGTTGTTTCAAAACACTGTCGATATCGTGTTTTAAGTGAATCATAGGGCCTGCACAAAAAATGTTAATAACACCTATTTTTCGAGAGTCTTCTAGTTTTTGCCAAAATGCCGCATTGATAACTCGTGCTGCTCGGCTGATAAGCTGATCTTTACATCCCTGCATGAGGTAGATGCGCTCTCCCAGATCGACGGTAGAAAAGAGTTCAATACCATTTTCAGTCGTTTCTCTGACTGGGTGTGACAGCTTAAAGTAAGGATAATCATAGAGCTGCCCTGCAACTCGCCCTAACGGATAAGCCGTCGCAATATCAAAGATCAATTGCTCTTGGTTGTACTCATCAAGATGAATTTTGGTCCAATCTTTGTACACGGAACTTGCGGGTTTACCATCAATTTCCAGTAGTACTCTATCGCTGACTTTCGTAACGAGCCCCGATAATTCTGTTGGCGTGTGGCCTGCACTAAACGCAGTGAAGATAGATTGTGAAGAGAAAAATACCGTGAGGCTAATGCCTTTTATGCTTGTTCCCTGCGTTGTGAAAATAGACCAGTTTCCTTTGACTTGATTGTCAGCTGCGCTTCCGCCGATAATAGGTACTAAAGTGCCAAACTTTTGGTCAATAGCTTCGATGATTGACTCCTCATTCCCTGGAGTCGCATGAAGTAAGATCAGACTGGGTACTTCCCCTGCTCGGTCTGCATTGTGAAGTGCCATATCCAACGTTCTAAATACAATTTCTGTGACACTGTCACTGGTTTCGTTGAGGTCTGATATTCCAGTGCCATAAGCGTTGCTACCACTGTCATAGATAGCAAAAACACCAACGACAGGCCCTTGGTGAAATCCCTTATCGGTCATGATCGCACGACATGAACTTGCGCCATGTACAGGAATCGATGGAAAATGTTGTCGGAAAGAATGTTGAAGTTTCTGGCTAGAATACTCTTCGGTATAGTAGCAAATGAGCATCGCTAAATGATCATGAGCGATCTGCTCTTTGATTGCAGCGACAGCGTGTTCTTCGTTGGTCAAATGACTAATAACAGATTGGCAAAGCATCACGTAGTAACGATTTCTAAAACTCCCCTTACTTTATACCAATCTAGTACTCCACTTCTATTAATTTGCATGAGAAGTACGGAACCTGTCTATAACAACGCGTGCCAAGTCTGATTTATAGAACAATAACCGCAATGGTCGTATTGTCTTTATTACGTATTTTTATTGATGTAGCAGTGCTTGCATCTAATAAAATGATATTATCGCTGAACGGTATATTTGATGTTTTATTTTGATCTAAATCAATTTTTAAATTGTCGTTTTTATCTGTTTGGATCTTAATTTGCTGGCTAGCGCGATAAATAATCATTTTACTGTTATCAAGTGTTAACTCACATCGTTCTTTTTGTGAACAATCAATCTCTTCCAGCGGTTGATAACTCAACGACCTCCATATAAACGCCACCACTAATATCGTGAGCATGATTAATATTTGTGCAAGCCTTGCCTTTGTTAACTTTTGTGCCGGCATTTTTTCAGTTTTCCTTGTTACAAACTTCAAAGTTTTTAAATAAAAGATGATTTCCAGAGCGTCAGTAAGGTTACTACTCTGTCATTGAATTGTTAATTCAAGTATAGTGTGCCACTGAAAATGCCACTTTTTCTTAAAGTCGGCAAGAGGAATAAAGTGATGATAACGCAGTATTTCTTGAGTTGATTTGGGTGGTGTTACGACGCAAGTCGTGTTGGAAGTAAAGTGTAGTTAATTAGAAATTGGAAGCATGCAAATGAGCCAAGAAAAGCAGCTTGAACAAAACTACAACTATACAGTCGTTCGTCAATTTACCCTTGTGACCATTTTATGGGGTATTGTTGGCATGGCTGTTGGTGTTTTGATTGCCGCTCAATTAGTATGGCCACAGCTCAACTTTGATACGCCGTGGTTGACGTACAGTCGTTTACGTCCCCTGCATACTAACGCGGTCATTTTCGCGTTTGGTACAAGTGCCTTGTTCGCAACGTCATACTATGTTGTACAGCGCACCTGTCAAACTCGTCTATTTGGTGGTCCTCTCGTCGCCTTCACCTTCTGGGGTTGGCAGGCTATTATTCTTGCCGCTGCAATCACTTTGCCACTGGGTTTAACCTCAGGCAAAGAATATGCAGAACTCGAATGGCCAATTGATATTGCAATCGCGATCGTATGGGTTTCATACGCGGTTGTTTTCTTTGGAACCTTAGTGAAACGTAATACTTCTCACATTTACGTAGCGAACTGGTTCTTTGGCGCTTTTATCATTACTGTAGCAGTGCTTCACATTGTGAACAGCATGGCAATCCCTGTTTCACTTGGTAAATCTTACTCGATTTACTCAGGTGCAGTAGATGCGATGGTTCAGTGGTGGTACGGTCACAATGCGGTAGGTTTCCTTCTTACAGCGGGTTTTCTTGGTATGATGTACTACTTTGTACCAAAGCAAGCTGAACGTCCTGTTTACTCATACCGTCTGTCAATTGTCCACTTCTGGGCTCTTGTTTCTTTGTATATCTGGGCAGGTCCTCACCACTTACATTACACAGCACTACCTGACTGGACTCAGTCTCTAGGTATGGTTATGTCTTTGGTTCTATTCGCTCCATCTTGGGGTGGTATGATCAACGGTATTATGACCCTGTCTGGTGCGTGGCATAAGCTACGTTACGACCCTATTTTGCGTTTCTTGATCGTTTCACTTTCTTTCTATGGCATGTCGACTTTCGAAGGTCCTATGATGTCAATTAAGACAGTGAACGCATTGTCACACTACACCGACTGGACGGTTGGTCACGTTCACTCTGGTGCGTTAGGTTGGGTCGCGATGGTGTCAATCGGTTCGGTTTACCACTTGATCCCTCGCCTATTTAACCAAGAGCGCATGTACTCAGTAAGCCTAATCAACGTTCACTTCTGGTTGGCGACTATCGGTACAGTACTGTACATCGTTGCAATGTGGATCTCTGGTGTTATGCAGGGTCTGATGTGGCGTGCAGTCAACTCTGACGGTACGTTGACTTACAGCTTCGTGGAATCTGTTGAGGCTTCTTACCCATTCTACTTCGTACGTTTCTTAGGTGGTTTTATCTTCCTATCGGGTATGTTCCTAATGGCATACAACACGTACAAAACAGTGACTGCACCTAAGCAAAGCTTAAAAGCAGTTGCACAGCCGGCATAAGGAGATTGAAGAATGAGTTCTAATTCTAATAATCGCCACGAGATCATTGAACGTAATGTCGGTTTGTTGGCTATCTTTATCGTTTTTGCAATCAGTTGGGGTGCTCTTGTTGAGATCACACCATTGATTTTCCAGAAACAAACAACTGAGCCGGTAGAAAATCTACGTGCTTATTCTGCTCTAGAGATGGAAGGTCGCGATATTTACATCCGTGAAGGTTGTAACGTTTGTCATAGTCAAATGATTCGTCCTTTCCGTTCAGAAACAGAACGATACGGTCATTACTCAGTCGCTGGTGAAAGCGTTTGGGAACACCCTTTCCTTTGGGGTTCTAAGCGTACTGGTCCTGATTTGGCACGTGTTGGTGGTCGTTACTCAGATGAGTGGCATCGTGTTCACTTGTTAGACCCTCGTGAGCTAGTACCTGAATCAAACATGCCTGGTTTCCCATGGCTAGCTGAGAACGTACTAGATGGCAAATTGACCCAGAAGAAATTGGAAGTGTTCCGTAATCAGTTTGGTGTTCCATACACTGATGAGCAGATTGCAAACGCATCCAAAGATGTTGAAGGAAAAACGGAGATGGATGCCATCATCGCTTACCTTCAGTCTCTTGGTCATGCAATGAAATAAGGGGGCATATTATGGATTTCGGTACAATTCACAGTATTTATACCGTTGTACTTTTCGTTAGTTTTATTGGCATTGTTGCTTGGGCATACAGCAAAAAGCGTAAAGCGAGTTTTGATGAGGCCGCCAACCTTGTTTTTGCTGATGAAGAGAAATCTAGCCCAACTAAACAAGGAGTGACGAAGTAATGACTACATTCTGGAGTCTCTGGATTATCGTGATTACTGTCGGTACGCTTGTTGGCTGTGCTGTACTTCTTTACTGGTGCGCTAAAGATAAAATGGGCGTAGAAGAAGGTGCAGATATGGGCCACGAGTACGACGGTATTCGCGAGCTAAATAACCCACTGCCAAAATGGTGGACTTACTTGTTCGTAGGTACATTTATTTTTGCAGCGGTTTACCTAACCCTGTTCCCAGGTTTGGGTAACTTTAAAGGTGTTTTGGGTTGGCAAAGTTCTGCTCAGACAGTTCGAACGGTTGAAGAGTCTAAGCAAGCCATCGCCAACGCTCAATCAAATAAACAACTGAACCAATACGCAAAAGAGTTGGATGATGCTGATGCATACTTTGGTGAAGCATTCCGTCGCTTAGCGTTTGATGACAACGGCTTACGCCCTATTCCGGCTATTGCAGGTGATGATGAGGCGTTAAAGGTAGGTCAACGCCTATTCTTACAAAACTGTTCTCAGTGTCATGGTTCCGATGCACGCGGTCAGAAAGGTTTTCCTAACCTTACAGACACTGCTTGGTTGTACGGTGGTGAACCTCAAGCTATCGTAACGACAATCATGCATGGTCGTATTGGCCAAATGCCAGCATGGAAAGATGCACTTGGTGAGCAAGGCGTAGAAGAAGTTGTGAGCTACGTTTTGAGTTTGTCTGGTCGTAAAGTGAATGCACGAGAAGCCGAAGCGGGTAAAGCTCGTTTCGTCGTCTGTGCAGCGTGTCATGGTACTGATGGTAAAGGTAACCCAGCAGTGGGTGCTCCTGATCTAACAGACAAAGATTGGTTGTTTGGTGATTCTCGTGCAGACATTACTGAAACCGTTATGAACGGACGTTCTGGTGTCATGCCAGCCTGGAAAGACATTCTAGGCGAGGACAAAGTTCAGCTTGTTTCAGCTTATGTTTGGAGCCTAAGCAACGGCGAAAATAATAAGTAACATTTCAATAACAGCCCCTTTTTAAGGGGCTGTCTTTCCTTTAAATTAAAGCCCTTATCTTTCATTTAGTTGTTGAGAACTTTTTTATGGTAAAGCCTTGGTATAAACAGTTTTGGCCGTGGTTTCTGATCATTTTGCCACTGACAGTGGTAGTGTGGACGATCGTGACAGTGGTGATTTTTTCACAAAACTCAGTCTCTCTTGTCGCTGAGGATTACTATAAAAAAGGTAAAGGGATCAATATCGACATTAGTAAACTGAATATCGCGAAAGAACTGGGTTTGAATGCCACCGTTTCTTCAGATGACAATGTCATTATTATCGAGTTCAGCAAAGGTGATCTTCCTCATTTTCCTGCGTTAACCGCGACATTTACACATCGCACTCTACCCGACCGAGATTTCACGCAATTGTTTACGGCGGATGCCAAAGGTGTCTATCGCTTATCGCTGGATCATAAAATGGAAGGGCCTTGGTTTATTGAGCTTCAACCACATGACCAAAAGTGGTTAGTTCAAGGCCGCGTTACTTTCCCTTCTTCGGCAACTGTTTTGATGAACTAAGACTATGACACAATCCTGTTATCACTGTGGTGAAGATGTACCGGTCAACACGGATTTTAAAGTTGAAATCTTAGGTGAAAGTCGCGAAATGTGTTGCCCAGGTTGTGAGACCGTGGCACAAACAATCGTGGATAACGGCCTCGTTTCTTATTACCAATATCGAACCGCACCAGCAGAAAAAGTGGAGTTGGTGCCTGAGCAACTCAAGGCCCTCATTCATTACGACAACGAGGAAGTTCAAGCCGAGTTTGTGCGCAGCAACGACAATTATTGTGAAGTGATGCTTTCTTTAGAAGGCGTTTCTTGTGCAGCATGCGCGTGGCTAATTGAGAGACAAGTGAATGGTCAAACGGGTGTGGTGTCAATAAAGGTAAATACCACCACGAATCGAGCTCTTCTCTCTTGGGATAAATCCAAAACAAAACTGAGCGAGCTTCTTTCTGGCATTCATTCTCTAGGTTACAAAGCCGCCCCTTTTGAAGCGGACAAACAAGAGGCCTCATATCATGCGACGATGAAGCAGTATCTTTATCGACTCGGCATAGCGGGACTGGCGACAATGCAAGTGATGATGCTGGCCGTTGCATTGTATTTGGAAGTCTTTGGCGATCTTGAACCAGAGTTTAAAAATTACTTTCGTTGGGTGAGTTTGATTTTTGCAACACCAGTGTTGCTTTACTCTGCCCTACCATTTTATCTAAATGCTTGGCGCAGTATTAAAGGAAGAACCTTGGGGATGGATGTGCCTGTCTCCATTGCCTTGATTTTTGCATATTGTGCGAGCTTAGTGGCAACCGTCACAGAACAAGGGGAAGTGTTTTTTGAGTCCATCTCAATGTTCACTTTTTTCTTGTTAGTTGGGCGCTTTTTAGAAATGCGAGCTCGTCGAAAAGCGGCGGCCGCAAGTGGCAATTTGCTTAAACTGATCCCTGCCATCGCCACAACGTTGGATGGCAAGCAAGTTCCGGTTAAGAGCTTGAAAATTGGTGACCAAGTCCGAGTTTTACCAGGTGAGCATATACCCGCCGATGGTTTTGTTGTTGAAGGACGAATCCACATTGACGAATCAATGCTAACCGGAGAATCGGTGCATGTCGTCAAGCGCGCTGGTGACGCTGTTTTTGCTGGGACCCTCAATGGCGATGAGTCGTTTGTTTTGCAGGTTACGAGTTCGAAAGCGGATTCGGTAATTTCCAATATCGTTCGGCTTCAAGATGAAGCGCAGCACTCTAAGCCCAAAATTGCCGAAGTGGCAGACGTAGTGGCGCGTTATTTTGTCGGTGCTATTTTGCTTATTTCCGCAGCCACTTGGTTCTATTGGCACCAAACAAAACCTGAAGATGCATTCTGGATTATGCTCTCTGTTCTTGTGGCGACATGCCCATGCGCGCTTTCTCTTGCAACACCAACGGCACTAACGTGTGCCACATCTCGAATGGGCAATTTTGGTATCCTGTTGCGAAAAGGACATGTATTTGAAACCTTGTGTAAAGTTAACCACTTAGTGATCGATAAAACAGGCACGCTGACCAAAGGCGACATTGAAGTCGAAGATACAAAAACCTTCGATGAGTTCAATAAAGGAACGTGTCTTGCGTTAGCAGCTAGCTTAGAAAGCCATGCCAATCACCCTATTGCCCGTGCTTTCAAACCTTATTTTGATACAGATTTCCAGGTTAGCGATGTGGTCAACATCATTGGCTCAGGCATTTCTGGAACTTGGGATAATAAGGCGATAAACATTGGCAGCGCGGCGTTCGTTCTAGGTAGAGTCGCATTAGAAAAAAATGCGGTCTATATGTCCATTGATGGTAAGCATGTGGCAACATTCTATTACCATGATCCAATTCGGAAAGAGAGCCATGAGCTCATTGAAAAGTTTGCCCAAGCAGGTATCAAAACCACTTTGTTAACGGGTGATTCGGCCGCCAATGCTGAGGGCGTCGCAAAGGCCGTTGGAATTGAGCACGTTATCGCGTCAGCGAAACCGGAGGATAAACTGGCGTATCTCAAAGGATTGGAAGAGAACGATATCACAATGATGGTTGGGGATGGCATCAATGATGCTCCAACACTAGCTGGCGCGCATTTATCTGTAGCAATGGGCAGTGGTACAGATGTCGCTAAGGCATCTGCTGATATGACGCTGCTTGGGGATCGTTTAGATAAGCTCCTAGAGGCTCGTGAGTTGGCGTTAAGAACTCGACGAATCATAAAGGAAAATCTCGCTTGGTCATTGGGTTATAACCTATTGATTCTACCTTTGGCAGTCGCTGGTTTGGTTGCACCTTATATTGCGGTTGTAGGAATGTCTGCTAGCTCTATAATAGTGGTCTCCAATTCCTTAAGACTGCTCAAAGAGCGTGGAAAGTAAACAATGGAAAGTTTGTATCTTCTTATCCCAATTGCAATCGTGTTGGTCTGTGTTGCTGTAGCGATATTTCTTTGGGCGGTAAAAAGCGAGCAGTTTGAAGATCTCGAAAGGCAAGGCAGTAACATTTTGTTCGACGAAGAGCATGTCAAGCCGACGGAAAAAGAGAAATCTTGATGGCACCAGATATTATTGGAGCCTTTATGATCGGCCTTGCCGGGGCCGGTCATTGCATTGGAATGTGCGGCGGTATCGCTTCTCTACTTAATCTAGGACAGCAACAAGCTTCTCCTATTCGCAACACCCTTCTTTATAATCTTGGACGCCTCACTAGCTATGCATTGTTTGGTGCATTGATTGGTGGAGCTGTCTCATCATTAGCTGAGCTCAGTGGCTTAAATCAGTCGTTGGCTTGGCTAAGGTTGATGGCTGCATTTTTCATGATTCTTGTTGCTCTGTATATCTCCAAGATATGGAATGCACTCTTGTTCGTCGAAAAGGCTGGGCAATCTATCTGGCGATGGATCAAACCAATCACCGCTCGCCTCCTTCCTATTCAGCATCCCTTACAAGCATTCCCTTATGGCTTTGTTTGGGGATGGTTACCATGTGGTTTAGTCTATTCTGCACTGACGTGGTCAGCGGTATCTGGTAGTTATTACAATGGTGCGCTTATCATGCTGGCTTTTGGGTTTGGCACTCTGCCCGCTATGTTACTTGTTGGCGTCGGTGCGCGATTTATTGCACAGCTTCAGACATCGTTAACATTTCGACATATCACTGCGTTAATGCTCATTATCTATGGTCTTTACACCGCTTACGACGCAGTAAAATTGTTACACTTGATCAACTAACCTGAAGATGACGCACTTTTTTTTACTATCCTTTAGTATTAACCAGTGCTAAAATATTGACGTATATCAAATAGTGAAAGGTTGTTATGATTTCTGAAAAACCTGCGACAAAGCGCATCCAATCAGGTGGTTGTGCGATTCATTGTCAAGATTGTAGTATCAGCCAACTGTGTATTCCGTTTACATTAAACGAAGCTGAATTGGATCAACTCGATCAAATTATCGAACGTAAAAAGCCGATCCAAAAAGGCCAAGAGTTATTCAAAGCCGGTGATGATCTAAAATCTCTTTACGCAATTCGTTCTGGTACGATTAAAAGCTACACAATTACCGAGCAGGGTGATGAGCAGATTACGGCTTTCCACTTAGCCGGAGATTTAGTTGGTTTTGATGCAATTACAGGTGATAGCCACCCTAGTTTTGCTCAGGCACTAGAAACTTCAATGGTTTGTGAGATTCCTTACGAAATTCTTGACGACCTTTCAGGAAAAATGCCTAAGCTTCGTCAACAAATCATGCGCCTGATGAGTAATGAAATCAAAGGTGACCAAGAAATGATTTTGTTACTTTCGAAGAAGAATGCAGAAGAGCGTTTAGCCGCATTTTTGTACAATCTATCTACCCGTTTCTCGCAACGTGGCTTTAGTCCGCGTGAGTTTCGTTTGACCATGACTCGTGGTGATATTGGTAATTACCTAGGTCTTACTGTCGAAACGATCAGCCGCCTTCTAGGCCGTTTCCAGAAGTCAGAGATTCTTAGTGTAAAAGGTAAGTACATTACGATTCTTGATCATGATGCGCTAATGGAACTTGCTGGCGTATCAAAAGAGTAAATCTCTACTGCGACGTAGCTCAACCCTGAGCTACGTCATATTTTTCTTCATTATCTTCCTAATGTCCTAATATTTCTCTCTTTTCTACGCTAAAGTATTCATATGGTTCTACAACATAAGTGGGCTGAGATATGAGTATTTACAGTAAAATCCTCGTTGTTGCAGACATCAATAAAGATGAGCAACCTGCGTTAGCAAGAGCAGTTCAACTTGCTAGGAAGAGCGTTTCAAAAAGTCACATAACCTTCTTTCTATCGATTTATGATTTCTCGTACGACATGACATCAATGTTATCCATTGATGAGCGTGACGCGATGAGACGGGGTGTGATTTACCAACGTGAGCAGTGGTTGAAGAAAATTGCAGAACCCTATCTCGATGACTCCGTAGAATTCGAAATCAAAGTGATTTGGCATAATCGTCCGTATGAAGCAATCATTGCAGAGGTCTTTGCCAGTGGCCACGACATTTTGATTAAAGGAACTCGTAAACACGACGTTCTTGAGTCGGTTATCTTTACACCTACGGATTGGCATCTATTACGCAAGTGCCCTATCCCTGTGTTGCTGATCAAAAATGCGGATTGGCCAGAGCATGCCAATATCCTTGCTTCAGTCCACGTCGGTTCTGAAAACGAAACTCACCTTGAGTTGAACAATAGTATGGTTGAACGGCTAAAAGAGATCACGAATCGTTTAGATGCAGAAGCGTATCTTGTCAATGCGTACCCAGTGACGCCAGCCAATATCACGATAGAGCTGCCCGAGTTTGATCCGACGACCTATACAGATGCCGTTCGTGGGCATCATCTTACAGCCATGAAAGCGCTGAGACAGCAGCATGGTATTGATGAAGAACACACTATTGTAGAACAAGGCTTACCAGATTGAAGAGATCAAAGAATCCGAAGAGAAAGGTATTGTCGGTCACGTTACCGAGCGTACTTACAAAGGGATGACTCTTGATTCTGTTATTGAAACGGAATCTGGCATGCGTGTAATGGTGAGCGAGTTCTTTAACGAAGATGATCCTGATGTGGACCACTCTTTGGGCCAAAAAGTCGCCATTACTTGGGTTGAAAGCTGGGAAGTGGTGCTAAGCGATGAGCAAGAAATTTAGTCTTCAAAACGCCATTATCACGCTGATTGTCGGTTGGTTGGTTCTTTTTGTTCTTATTCCAAACCTGATGATCATTGGCACCAGTTTTCTAACGCGTGATGAAGCCAACCTCATTGAAATGACGTTTACATTGGATAACTACGCGCGTTTGCTCGATCCTTTGTACGTGAAAGTGTTGCTGCACTCCTTCTACATGGCGATTGTTGCAACCCTTATCTGTTTGGTTGTGGGCTACCCATTTGCTTACATTGTGGCGAAGATGCCACACAAATGGCGTCCATTTATGCTGTTTTTGGTGATTGTGCCTTTCTGGACCAACTCACTGATCCGTACCTATGGCCTAAAAATCGTGTTGGGTACACAAGGTATTCTCAATAAAGCGCTATTGAGCATTGGTCTTATTGATACCCCGATGCGCATTATGTTTACCGAAACCGCGGTGATGATTGGTTTGGTGTACATTTTGCTGCCGTTCATGATTTTGCCGTTGTACTCAGCCATTGAAAAGCTGGACGACACGTATATCGAAGCGGCAAAAGATTTAGGTGCAAACAAGTTCCAGACGCTAACAAAGGTCATTCTGCCATTAACAATGCCTGGCATTATCGGCGGTTGTTTGTTGGTTCTCCTCCCTGCTCTAGGCATGTTCTACATTTCTGACTTGCTTGGCGGTGCGAAAAACTTGCTGATTGGTAACGTCATTAAGAGCCAGGTGCTCAATGCACGCGATTGGCCGTTTGGGGCTGCGACCAGTATCGCGCTGACCATCGCAATGGCGATTATGCTTTATGCCTACTATCGTGCAGGTAAATTGTTGAATAAGAAAGTGGAGCTGGACTAATGGGACGTACAGTTAGATTTAGCTTTATGACGTTGGTTTATGCGTTTTTGTATTTACCAATCATCGTATTGATCGCCAACTCGTTTAACGAAAACAAGTTCGGTATGAAATGGGGCGGATTCACTACCAAGTGGTATCACGCGCTAGTGAATAACGACAGCTTGATGCAAGCTGCATGGCACTCGTTTAACGTTGCGATTTTTTCAGCAACTGCGGCCACGATTATTGGCAGTTTGACGGCGGTTGCCCTATTCCGCTACCAGTTCAAAGGCAAAAGCGCAGTAAACGGTATGTTATTTGTCGTCATGATGTCTCCGGATATTGTAATGGCTATTTCGCTATTGGCGCTGTTTCTTGTGCTGGGCGCTCAATTGGGTTTCTTTACTCTTTTGGTTGCGCACATCACCTTCTGTTTGCCATTTGTTGTGGTCACAGTTTATAGCCGCTTAAACGGTTTTGATGTGAAAATGCTCGAAGCAGCAAAAGACCTTGGTGCAAGCGAATGGGTGATTCTAAAGCAAATTATTCTGCCACTGGCGAAACCGGCTGTTGCAGCTGGTTGGTTGCTGAGTTTTACCCTATCTTTAGATGACGTTATCATCAGTTCGTTTGTGACGGGCCCAACTTACGAGATTCTACCGCTGAAAATCTACTCAATGGTTAAAGTGGGTATCTCTCCAGAAGTCAACGCATTGGCTACTGTGATGCTGGTTGTTTCACTCGTATTGGTGATTACCTCGCAAATCCTTGCGAGAGAGAAAGTTAAATAAACCGCCTTCTGGTTGTGTTTAAACGCGAAGCAGAATGGTGATTCACCATTCTGTTTTTTTATCGAAATGCCTTCGGGCAACGTTTGGTTTGGAGCTAACGTAAATGAAAAAATGGGCTACTTTATTAGCTGGTAGTGCATGTGCGCTTTCACTGTTTTCTGGTTCGGTTGCAGCGGAAGATAAAGAATTGGTATTTATGAACTGGGGTCCTTACATCAACAGTAATATCCTAGAGCAATTTACTAAAGAAACAGGTATCAAGGTGATTTACTCGACTTACGAGTCAAACGAAACCTTGTACGCCAAGTTGAAAACGCACAACCAAGGCTATGATCTGGTAGTACCTTCTACCTACTTCGTATCTAAGATGCGTGATGAAGGTATGTTGCAGAAGATTGATAAATCGAAGCTAACAAACTTCAAAAACTTAGATAAGAACTATCTAGATAAACCTTACGATCCAAACAACGACTACTCTATCCCACACGTTGTTGCGATCACTGGTCTTGCTGTGAATACCGATATGTACGACCCAAATGACTTCCAAAGCTGGGCAGACCTATGGAAACCTGAGCTTAAAGGCCAAGTCATGTTGATGGACGACACTCGTGAAGTGTTCCATATCGCACTACGCAAACTGGGTTACTCGGGTAACACCACTGACGAAAAACAAATCGATGAAGCCTACGCAGAACTGCAAAAGCTAATGCCAAACGTGTTGGTATTCAACTCTGACAACCCAGGCGCACCATACATGTCTGGCGAAGTTGGCGTTGGCATGCTTTGGAACGGCAGTGCGGCGGCAGCGCAAAAAGAAGGCTTACCTCTAACGCTTGTTTTCCCTAAAGAAGGCGGCATTGGTTGGGTAGATAACTTTGCAATTAGTTCGGGTGCGAAAAACGTGGATGCGGCGCACAAGATGATCGATTTCCTACTTCGTCCAGAAATTGCAGAGCAAATCTCTAACGACACGGGTTACTTGACCGCTGTTGCTGAGTCAAACGCGAAATTCAAAGATGTGGCGCCACTGTTCCCGTCGCAAGAAGATCTTGATCGCGTAGAGTGGCAAGACGCCGTTGGCGACAAAACTGTGAAGTACGAAGACTACTTTATGAAGCTTAAAGCTGGTCAATAATCAGCACAATTGCTTCATTACTCATCATATAGGCAGCGGAAAGCTGCCTATTTTTTTACTTAGCTGATATAATCCGAGGCTGTTTTTTCTGGCGATACCTCATCGTCAGTTTTTATATAACCACCTGCCCTTTAGGGCACGCTGATATGAGCGGAACAGTAATGAAAAAAGCACTGTATACCGGCGCATTGTGTGCTGCTACTTTATTTTCAACTTCTTCATTTGCAGCAGATCAAGAACTGTATTTCTACAACTGGTCTGAGTATATCCCAAGTGAAGTGTTAGAAGATTTCACTAAAGAAACGGGTATCAAAGTCATCTATTCAACCTACGAGTCTAACGAGAGCATGTACGCAAAGTTAAAGACTCAAGGCAGTGGCTATGATCTGGTCGTTCCTTCTACTTATTTTGTCTCTAAGATGCGTAAAGAAGGAATGCTACAAAAAGTGGATAAAACCAAGCTGTCTCACTTTGCTGAACTGGACGCGAACTATCTAGACAAGCCATTTGACCCAGGTAATGACTACTCTATTCCATACATTTGGGGTGCGACAGGCATTGGTATCAACGTTGACATGCTGGACAAGAGCTCAGTAAAAAACTGGGGAGATCTTTGGGATACTCAGTGGGCTGGTCAATTGATGTTGATGGATGATGCACGTGAAGTGTTCCACATCGCGCTTGCAAAGCTTGGTTACTCGCCAAACACAACCAATCCTGACGAGATCAAAGCGGCGTATGAAGAGCTGAAAAAACTGATCCCGAATGTGTTGGTGTTCAACTCAGATTTCCCTGCTAATCCCTATCTAGCGGGTGAGGTTTCACTGGGTATGCTTTGGAATGGCTCCGCGTACATGGCCCGTCAAGAAGGTGCAAAAATTGACATCATCTGGCCTGAGAAAGGCGCAATTTTCTGGATGGATAGCTTAGCCATTCCAGCGGGTGCGAAAAATACTGAAGCCGCACACAAGATGATCGACTTCCTTCTACGCCCAGAAAATGCGGCGAAAATTGCGATGGAAATTGGTTATCCAACCCCTGTGAAAACCGCTTACAAACTGCTTCCTAAAGAGTTTGCGGAAGACAAAAACATCTTTCCTCCACAATCTGTGATGGATAACGGCGTGTGGCAAGACGAAGTCGGTGAAGCCAGTGTGCTTTACGATGAGTACTTCCAAAAACTCAAAGTAAATAACTAATTTTATTGGTTAAAAAGAAAAAGCGGCTGTGGCCGCTTTTTTGATCCTTCTTTCAACGATCATTATGCGTTTTCAACGTTACTCTCTAAATGCGCAAGCAGCTCCTCGACCAACTTAGGCACTTCAACACTCGCCTTACCGTAGCGCTTTTCCACAAACTCACTTTCGATCGCACTGGGTTCAAGGTTAATTTCAATCGTGTGTGCGCCGTGCATTTTAGCGTCATGGACAAACCCGGCGGCCGGATAAACCACCCCGGAAGTGCCAATTGAGATAAACAAGTCTGCGGTTTCTAACGCTGAGTATATCTCCCCCATTCTCAGAGGCATTTCACCAAACCAAACAACATGAGGACGCATCTGCGATGGCATCTGGCAACAATGACAAAGATCCCCTGTCAGAATATCCCCCGTTTCCTCAATCACTTGGTTTGAGACACTGCAGCGAGATTTGAGCAACTCACCATGCATATGAATAATATTCTTGTTACCACCACGTTCGTGCAAATTATCGATGTTCTGGGTCACGATCGTTACCTGACCGTCGAGCTCCGCTTCGAGTCGGCCAAGTGCAAGGTGTGCGGCATTGGGTTCTATATTGGGGTCTTGCAGTTTTTTACGACGTTGATTGTAGAAATCTTGGACTAAATCGGGATCTCTGGCGAAACCTTCCGGTGTTGCGACATCTTCAATACGATGGTTTTCCCACAGTCCATCTTGTGCTCGAAAGGTTTGAATACCTGACTCTGCGGAAATTCCAGCTCCGGTCAATACGACGATATTTCGATATGGGAAGTTCATAACCTATCCTTGTAGTTCTTTTTCCACAGCTTACCACTGAACGAAAAACAACAGTAGTTATGAGGATTAGACCATAGTCTTAAATATTCGGAGTAAGATACGGTTTTGAGAGATAAGGCAAAAATGAAGAGAAAAGAGCGACGCAATGCCGCCGCCCTTATAAGAAGTTTGATTCTACTCAGCGTTAACGGAAGAGATCTTATGAATCGCTAAGTCTGCGCCATTAAACTCATCTTCTTGAGAGAGTCGCAAACCGCTGAGGCGGTTAATCGCACCATAGACAATGCCAGCGCCAATCAGAGCAACCAAAATGCCCAAAAGCGTCCCCAAGAGCTGAACGGTGAAACTGACGCCCCCTAGCCCACCGAGTGAGGATTGACCAAAGATGCCCGCAGCAATCCCGCCCCAAGCGCCACAGACACCATGAAGTGGCCAAACACCCAACACATCATCAATTTTGGTTTTGTTTTGCAAGTAGGTAAACAAGTAAACAAACACAACACCGGCGACCGAACCCGTCACCAGAGCACCAAGAGGATGCATGAGATCCGAACCAGCACAGACTGCGACCAAACCTGCGAGAGGTCCGTTGTGAATAAAGCCTGGGTCATTTTTGCCAGCAATGAGCGCGGCGACAATCCCGCCAGCCATCGCCATCAGCGAGTTCATTGCAACCAAACCACTGATGCCATTCAGTGTTTGTGCAGACATCACGTTAAATCCAAACCAACCGACACAAAGGATCCACGCTCCTAAGGCGAGAAAAGGAATATTTGAAGGGGCGAAGTTGGTGTGTTTGCCAGCTCGAACGCGTCCTCGGCGCATGCCTAAGAAAATCACCGCAACCAGTGCAATCCATCCACCGACACCATGTACAACCACGGATCCAGCGAAATCATGGAACCCAACACCAAAAGTGGTTTCAAACCAAGCTTGAACACCGAAGTTTCCGTTCCAAATAATGCCTTCAAACAGAGGATAGATAAGCCCTACTGTGAAGAATGTCGCGATCAAAACGGGATAAAAACGCGCGCGCTCGGCAATGCCGCCGGAAACAATGGCAGGAATGGCTGCGGCAAAGGTCAGCAAGAAAAAGAACTTCACCAACTCATAGCCGTTACCTTGCGCTAATGTTTCTGCATCGGCAAAAAAATGAGCCCCATAGGCGACCCAATAGCCGATAAAGAAGTACGCTAAAGTTGAAATGCCAAAATCCGCTAAGATTTTAACCAGGGCATTGACTTGGTTTTTATGTCTCACCGTTCCGACTTCTAAGAAAGCGAATCCGGCGTGCATAAGGAACACCATGATAGCGCCAAGCAATAAAAATAAGGTGTCTGAACTTTGTGTCAGGGTTTGAACAGCTCCGTGAACCTGACTGGCAGTATCGCTCATTATTCGATCTCTCCGTTATTTTTGTAGTGCACTTATCCTGTGCATCAGTAAAGTTTTATATCACCACGTTGGTGAGAAAATACGTCGAATGTGAGATAGAGCAAGGAGCATTCCAACAATTATCAATTTAATAAATAATTTCTATCCAATTGAATATACTTAATTTATTTCACTAATTAAGCGATTTAGGACTCGGAATGGAGTTTGAATTGAGGTCAATATGCACTTTATTAGTTCAGTTGCACCAAAAGAAAGCGCACCTTGCGCGTGCAACAACAATCGGTTCACGTTAAATGCCATCATTTGGCTTTGATACAAACACGATAACACCTACTAATAACGGTATAGAAAATCATAATTATCATTATTAAAATCATCCACTTACACTGCATGCTTCTTAGTTTACTTAAGGCATAACAATGACACGCACTCTAATGACAATGCTAGTTGTAGCCAGCATTGCTGGTTGCAACTCATCCGGCGATAGCCGTTCTACATACCCTTCCCCAGCTTCGGCAACGCCATCCATTCAAATTGAAAAAACAGATGAGCTGATTGCAACACTAAAGAGCCAGAAAACCATTAACGACCAGCTAATGGTGATTTATGAGCGCTATGAGCCTTTGTTAGATCGCTCTGATTCGTTGACAGGACCAGATACTAACCAAGATGGCATTCGAGATGACATCGAAGCGTTTATTGATGTGTTAGAAGTAACAGAGCCTGTTCGTAATGTACTTAAGCAAAAAGCTCGGTATAGCCAAGAAGCTATCAGCCACGACTTTGAAAGTGCCACTGATGAAAATGAAAGGCTTTCTTATAAGATATCCGAGAAGTATAACAAGGTTCTTGCTTGCTATGACTATTTAAAAGTTTCCGTTGAGGACAGCACGCAAATTTCTCGAACAGTTAGAGCGTTAACTTATAACACAAAGGCAAGAACTTTAGCTTACTTAGCATATAACAGATTGTTGAACGGCACTGGCTCTACGTTGCTTTCTCCAGAGGAAAAATATTGTGAGTAAGTCCACCTTAGCTTTCGTATTACTAATGACGATGACTTCAGTCAACGCTAGTGCAAATAACTGTGAAATTAATGGTTACACTATCGGCTTTTTTAATGGCGTTGCCACTTCTAACGATGATGCAAAAGATGCATTGAGAAGAGTTCGTTCGACCATAGCCACCCAACAATATCGAGGTCAAACGGTTGAGTACGCTCTGTTCTACAACGACTCCAATTACAAAGAAAGGGGGATTGATGTACTAGCCGACTTTGCTGAGACCTTCGATCAACGAACTAACGAGCTGGAGCAAAAGCAGTTTGAGCGATGGGAAGCTTTTTGGGATGTCGTAAGCGGTAGAAATAACAGCCCAATCATTAAAAAAATTGACTCACTAGTAAAAGGTTTCCTTGCCTTCGTGAATGATACCTTAAGCCGAGGTATCAACGAGATTATTCATGAGTTTTTGGAAGGTTTGGCGTCTTTGGCGGGGAGTGATATCAACACTGACGAGGTTCGAATGAAACATCGTCTTCGTAATGATTCACAGACTTGGCAAGGTAAAAAACTGATTTATTTGGCCCATTCACAGGGCAACCTTTGGGTAAATGAGTCATTCCATTATGTCAATCAGCGTTTGGGCTATGATGAAACGAATATTAAAGTTATCCATATTGCCCCCGCTTCTCCGACGCTTAACGGCGACTACATTCTATCGGACAAAGATCATGTCATAAACGGATTGAACTTTACTGGAATTGGTTCAGTACCGTTTCCAAACATAAGTATCCCGACAAGTGATAAAGATAGTTTGGGACATGGATTGGTGGAAATATATCTTACCAATCAACAAACCAAACAGATGATCAAAGCCGCGGTAGACAAAGCGCTGGATAGCGTCAAATCTCCAGCAATGGAAGATTACTTATTTGATATTCGCTTCGAATACTCAGAAAACTACTTGAAAGCGCATCGTCCACCGAAAATTGCCTTTGTCGACAGTTTAGAAAGCAGGGACTATTGTGGCTTATCGAACGTAGATTATTTTTTCGATTTCTATGGTGCATGTGGTAACTACTATCGAGCGGTTGAAGATGCTGGTAGTCCTTATATCACTAGTGAGAGAGAACTTGTTGTCTCCAAGAAGAATCCTGTACTTATTCCGCTCACCATACCTGATGGCCAACAGCCGTATCACCTTCAAGTGCAAGAATGCCTTGCTATTCCGCCAGCGGGATCTTTTCTGTTGGGTGAAATTGCAGGCATTTACGATCTTGAAGCGCCCTTCGATCTTACCGCTAAACTCGTGGTTACCGATCGATTTGGACGAGAGTATGATATTGATGACAGAGATGTCAGCCCGTACAGAGAAGGTGGGTACCTTAAGTGTGCTGGTACCGGGTCTTTCAGTGAACTGGTAGCGATACAATCTGGGTATAGCGATGATGAAAAACGGTACCTTAAGACCGAGCAGCTTACTGGTACGTATGAGTTGAGTGCACAAAAAATCTGGCATCATTGCGGAGGACATTGAAAAAATCCCCTCAGTTGAGGGGATTTCAGACTGCTGACAAAGGTCTAGCTTTCGAGCTAGACCTTTGATCTAATAGGGGTATCGAAATATGGATACTCCGATATGCTTCAAGAACCGACTCCGCAACAATACGAACTGGAAATGGTGACGATGGAACAGTTAGTTCCTAAAAACCATTTAGTGCGCAAAATCGATAATGCTATCGACTTTGAATTCATTCGTGATGAAGTCGCTCATCTTTATTGTAAAGATAATGGGCGTCCACCTGTTGACCCTGTTCGTCTCTTCAAAATCATCTTGCTTGGTTATATCTTTGGTATAAAAAGTGAGCGTCAGCTCGTTAAAGAAATTGAAGTGAATGTCGCTTACCGTTGGTTCTTACGGATGTCATTAACAGAGAAAGTCATCCACGCTTCGACTCTAAGCCAAAACCGCATTCGTCGCTTTAATGGCACGGATGTATTCGAACGTATTTTTATCAATATCGTAGAGCAAGCCATGACGAAAGGCTTGGTCGCGGGTCAAGAGCTCTTTACGGACAGTACTCATCTCAAAGCGAACGCCAACAAGAATAAACACACCAATAAAGTCACGGCGGTTCGCGCGAGTGCCTATCTTGATATGCTGGATGACGACGTCGCGTTAGACCGAGAAAAAGCGGGTAAGAAGCCTCTTAAGGCTCGTGAATCAGAGTCAAAAACAAAGAATACCAAAACCAGCACCACTGACCCAGAGAGTGGCTTCATGACTCGTGATAATAAGCCACAAGGCTTCTTCTACCTCGACCATCGAACCGTTGATGGTCAACATGGAATTATCCTCGATACCTATACCACCGCGGGCAACATCAATGACTCACAGCCTTACGTTCAACGCTTAGATTACACGCTTGCTACATTCCAATTGAACCCGATAGCCGTTGGACTGGATGCGGGCTACTTTACCGCTCCAGTGGCGGAGTCACTTGAACGTCGAGGTATTCTTGGCGTGTTCGGTTATCGACGTCCATCGAGAACGAAAAATGCGTTCAAAAAGAAACACTTTACTTACGATGCGCAAAGAGACTGCTACCAGTGTCCGAATGGTCAGGCGTTGCTTTATAAAACCACGTCACGCGATGCCTACCGAGAATACCACTCAGACCCGAAAGAGTGTGCGTTCTGTCCAATGAGGGATGACTGTACTCAAAGCAAAAACATGAAGAAAGTGATTACTCGGCATATCTATAGCGATGCCGTAGAGAGAGCAAATCAAATGCGGCTTTCTTCCTATGGTAAGAAGACCTATCGACGTCGAAGTGAAACAGTAGAACGGAGCTTTGCAGATGCCAAGCAACATCATGGTCATCGTTATGCTCGCTTCCGAGGTCTAGCCAACGTGCAAATGCAATGTTGGTTGGCAGCGGCAGCCCAAAACATCAAGAAGATAGCGTTGGTGGTGAACTATCTACGAAAAATGGGCTTAAATATGGCAGAAATAAGGCAGATACTTGCTTCTGTATACCCATGTAATGAATGGGAACTTCTGCGCACGATATAACAAAAAAAAATCACGATCGCGACCTACGGTCGCTTCCAAAAAAGAACCCCACTTAAAAAGCGGGGTTCGTCATCAATCTGAAATCCCCTCAGTTGAGGGGATTTTGCTATTTCTCGGTTTGCTCTTTTCTATAAGTTTGGGCCCGTCGATGGTCTATGTGGTTGATTGTTACTTAGCTGAACCATGCCTTGGTACATGCGCAAGAACCAAACCAATATCGCGAGTGCCGCAAACAGCATACCCACGTAGGGAATCGCGTAGGCAACGCTGTTGAGTACGTTGTCCAAAACCGTACTGCTGACCCAGTATTCACTGACGCCGACCAGTACACCGTTCGAGGTTGCTACGGTGACGATCAAGACAACGAAAAACGTGAGATAAAGGAAGAAGGTTCGAATTAATCCATAGTAGTGTGAATTAACAACGTCACCATCTTGGTTTTTATCCAACCGATACCCTGCATAAACAATCGCGATAACGCCAGAGAGTAAGAAAGTAAATGGTGTTAAACAGCTGAGGATGTAAGCAATCCAAATACCCTTATGAGGTTTGTTCACGATGACCTCCTACCTTCGCTTGCTCGTTGGTGCTAGAGGGTTGAGAGCCGCTCTGCTGCTCTTTCTCCATCATTTCTGCATACCACAAATCATGATGTTCTTTAGCCCATGTTTCATCCACTTCACCAGTCACCATGCCTTCGAGTGCCCCTTCCATGCCAAACAAGCCAATGTAGATATGGAAGATAAATCCGCAGATAAGGATCAACGCCGAAATCATGTGCACAAGGTTAGAAAGCTCCATATCACGGCGTGTTTGACCAAAGATGGGGAAATCTAGGATCAGGCCACTGGCCGCGACAAACACACCAAAGAAAATCAATAACCAGTAGATCGCTTTCTCACCACCGTTAGAAAAGCCTGCCGATGGATGGGTGCCTTTGTGTTTGCCTACCATGCCACCGAGCTTCATAAACCAACGTACATCCGTCATTGTTGGAATGGATTTACGCCACCATTTCAGCAAGATAAAGGTCAGCAAAATGAAGAACAATGGCCCCATGTAGTTGTGATATTGCTTGGCAAGCAGAATAACAAAACCCCAAATTTCAGAAGGAACGTAAGGTTTTAAGAAGTGCTTG
Organism: Vibrio vulnificus NBRC 15645 = ATCC 27562; assembly: GCF_002224265.1. Taxonomy (NCBI): domain Bacteria; kingdom Pseudomonadati; phylum Pseudomonadota; class Gammaproteobacteria; order Vibrionales; family Vibrionaceae; genus Vibrio; species Vibrio vulnificus. Next base: position 3,125,719 of record NZ_CP012881.1, on the reverse strand, counting down.
CCATACACCAACATCAAGCCACTAAACGCAAGGGTGAGAAAGGTAAACGCCATGCTCCAGTGAAGCGCGCGATCCCATCGTGACCAGCGTTTGATCTTTTTCCCAGTGCGAGGTTTGCTGAGCATCAAAGGGCCAACAAACACATACGCCATGATCACCATCGCAATGCTGCCAAAAATGGCGATTGCCCCAGCAGGCGACATCCATTTTTCTTTTAACAGATACCAAGTTTGACCTGGAGTACTGATAAGCACGCCATGCTCAGGAAAGGTCGACGTGGTGTAACCCGCCTCACCTGCCCTGACTTGACGCCAAAAATCGGCCCCGGCTAATTGCGTCATTTCCGTTTGATCGACAGAGTTCTCTTTTTCTTGTGCTACCGTGGTAAAGCTTAAGGTCAACAGCAGTACTGTCCAAAAAGACAGTACTGCAAGAGAACCACGTTTAAGCGCTTGTAACATGACTCTCTCCACACTTAGCTGCGAGTTGCATCGTAGGATAGATCTTCACCGTTGGTCCAACCGGCCTCTTTTGCACCACGTTCTACGACACGTTGACGGAAGATGTCGGAGATTTTCTCAGCATCACCCGCCAAGAGGGCTTTGGTTGAACAAAGCGAAGCGCACATCGGCAGTTTGCCTTCAGCAATACGGTTGGCACCATACTTCTGACGCTCTTCTTCTGAGCCCGGTTCAGTGTTTGGACCACCGGCGCAGAAGGTGCATTTGTCCATTTTGCCACGCTCGCCAAATGAGGCTTGTTTCGGGAACTGAGGCGCGCCAAATGGGCAAGCAAACAGGCAGTAACCACAACCGATACACAGATCTTTGTTGTGGAGCACAATGCCATCTTCGGTGTGTTCAAAGCAGTCTGCAGGACAAACCGCCATACAAGGGGCATCGGTACAGTGCATACAGGCCACTGAGATGGAGTTTTCGCCCGGTTCACCGTCGTTTAAGGTGACAACACGGCGGCGCTGAATGCCCCACTCTAATGCGTCGTCATTTTCATTTTTACAAGCGGTCACACAGCCGTTGCATTCAATGCAGCGTTTGGTGTCGCAGAGGAATTTCATTCTAGCCATTTCAAGACTCCTTACGCTTTACGAATGTTACAGAGGGTGACTTTGGTTTCCTGCATCTGAGTGACAGGATCGTAACCGTAGGTGGTGGCGATGTTTGCTGATTCGCCAATCACGTACGGATCAGTACCTTCTGGGTACTTATTGCGTAAGTCTTCACCTTGGAACTTGCCGCCAAAGTGGAATGGAATGAATGCCATTCCTGGTCTTACACGGCGTGTCACCATGGCTTTAACATGAATACGGCCTTTCTCTGCCCCTTCAACCCAAACCATGTCGCCATCTTTAAAGCCCAAATCGTTGGCGTCTTTCGGGTTTACTTCCACAAACATCTCTTGCTGCAATTCTGCCAACCAAGGGTTCGAACGGGTTTCTTCACCGCCGCCTTCGTATTCCACCAAACGGCCAGAAGTGAGGATGATCGGATACTCTTGCGACTTATCTTGGTCTTGAATCGACTTATACAGCGTTGGCAAACGATAGATTGAAGCGGCGTCATCCCATGTTGGGTAATCGGCAATCAAATCACGACGTGGCGTGTAAAGCGGCTCGCGATGCAGTGGCACACGATCTGGGAACTCCCACACGATAGTACGTGCTTTGCCGTTACCAAAAGGTATACAACCATGCTTGATGGCAACACGCTGGATACCCCCCGAAAGGTCGGTTTTCCAGTTTTTGCCTTCCGCGAGCGCTTTCTCTTCTGCAGTCAGATCGTCCCACCAACCCAGTTGTTTTAGCAGTTTGTCACTGAACTCTGGGTAGCCATCTTGGATTTCACTGTCTTTCGAGTAGCTGCCATCGGCCAGCAGGCTCTTACCTTCAAACTCAACGCCGAAACGTGTACGGAAGGTGCCTCCACCCAGTGCAACAGGTTTCGATGTATCGTAAAGAATGTGGGTTCCCGGGTGCTTCATTTCTGGAGTGCCCCAGCATGGCCAAGGTAAACCGTAGGTTTCACCATTCGCCGGTCCGCCTTCTGCTTCCAACGTGGTTTTGTGGAAGGTGTGCCAGTTTTGTTGGTGTGCTTTTAAGCGCTCAGGGCTTTGGCCAGTGTAACCAATGGTCCACATCCCTTTGTTGAACTCACGAGTGATGTCTTCAATCACTGGTTGATTATTGACAACGCGAACGTTTTTAAACAGTTGATCGGCAAAACCCAGCTTTTTGGTCAACAGATACATGATTTCATGATCAGGTTTGGACTCAAACAACGGTTCGATCACTTGATCGCGCCATTGAATGGAACGGTTTGACGCCGTCACACTGCCATGGGTTTCAAACTGAGTTGTGGCAGGAAGCAAATAGACACCATCGGTGCGATCGTTCATGACGGCAGCGACGGTTGGATATGGGTCGACAATTACCATCATGTCGAGTTTTTCCATCGCCTTTTTCATTTCTACGCCGCGGGTTTGCGAGTTAACCGCGTGGCCCCAATAGAACATGGCGCGAATGTTATCGTTTTGCTCGATACTGTCTTTGTTTTCCAGTACACCATCGATCCAACGAGACACAGGAATGCCCATGTTGAACATTGGTTGTTTGCCGTTGTATTTGCTCTGGTCAAAGCGGTTTTTCAACCATTCGAAATCGATGCCCCACACGTTCGCCCAATGTTTCCATGAGCCTTCTGCCAAGCCGTAGTAACCCGGAAGTGTGTGCGATAAAACGCCAAGGTCTGTTGCGCCTTGCACGTTGTCGTGACCACGGAAAATATTCGCACCACCACCAGATTTACCTAAGTTGCCGAGCGCCAGTTCAAGCACGCAATAAGCACGCGTGTTGTTGTTGCCTGTGGTGTGCTGAGTGCCGCCCATACACCAAACGATACAGCCTGGACGATGATCAGAAAGCAGTTTCGCTGTTTGGTAAACGTCTTCTTCACTTACGCCGGTAACACGCTCAACTTCTTTCGGGTTCCACTTCGCCACTTCAGTGCGAATCTCGTCCATGCCAAATACACGTTGGCGAATGAACTCTTTGTCTTCCCATTTGTTGTTGAATACGTGCCACAGCACACCCCAAATAAACGCGACATCGGTACCTGGGCGCAGAGAAACGTAGTGATCCGCTTTAGCTGCTGTGCGCGTGCGGCGAGGATCCGCGACGACGATCTTACAGCTGTTTTTCTCTTTGGCGATGAGGATGTGCTGCATGGCAACTGGGTGGGCTTCGGCAGGGTTTGAACCAATGAACAACATCGACTTACAATTGTGCATGTCGTTGAACGAGTTGGTCATAGCGCCATATCCCCAAGTGTTTGCAACCCCTGCAACAGTGGTGGAGTGACAGATACGCGCTTGGTGATCGACGTTGTTGGTGCCCCACATCGATGCCATTTTACGGAAGGTGTACGCTTGCTCGTTGTTGTGCTTAGCACTGCCAAGCCAGTAGACAGAATCCGGGCCAGATTGCTCACGAATTTCCAACACTTTGTTGCCGATCTCTTCGATCGCTTGATCCCACGAAAGTTTTTTCCACTTACCGTTTTCCAACTTCATTGGGTATTTTAAGCGACGCTCACCATGGCCGTGCTCGCGTAATGCCGCGCCTTTGGCACAGTGACCACCAGCGTTAAATGGGTGATCAAACGCGGGCTCTTGACCCGTCCAAACACCGTTTTGCACTTCTGCGTAAATACCACAGCCTACAGAGCAGTGAGAACAGATGGTGCGTTTCACTTCGATAGGTGCGCTTGCATCGACACTTTTCGCTTCCGCTTTACGGATCATTCCTGGCGCAAACAAGCTTGCGCCGGCAATTGCGCCACCAGCAGCAAGTGAACTATTGCGCATAAATACACGACGGCTAATACCGAGCTGTTTTTGCTCTTTCGTGACGCTGTCTGAGCGTTTAATTAGTTTCATTGACGATGGCTCCTACAGAGTTTCGTAATAGTCGCGGATATGCTGAGTTTCGTGATATCCCTTTTTCTTCGCCTGTTTTTCTACAGGAGTAACTTCTGAGGCTGAGGCCACTTGTGTGGTGCCAGCAACGACGGCGCCTGCTACTGCTGCCGTGGCGATACCTTTTAAAAGGTCACGACGGCTTTCGTTAATTTCATTTTTTTCTTTCATCATTGCTTCCTTACCTGTCAGGTAGTTTTTTGGAGGCTTAAGCCTCTCTAAAAGAGATCGCTTGGCTAATCCGCCAAGTTTTTAATCTCAATTTTTAATTTGGTTTTGTTGTCCGGCGTGATTTGCGCCAAACGTACTTTTTCCAGATTGAAAAACGCGCCGAGCAATTGGCTAACCGCCAAGTAAAATCCGGCGTGTTCGGCTTGATCGATTTGTTTGGTGAGGGAAACATACCAAGTTGCAAGGTGGCGGTTGAAAAACGCCTGTTGCAGCGCGTCGGTTTTTTCCATCAGCGCCGCCATCACCTCGCATAAGGCTGAAATATGATCTTCCGGCTCTTTGACATGCTCTTGGCGTTCAAAACCAAGGCGAGCAAGATCTGTACGGATCTCTGCCAGTGGTTTTTCCATCAAAGAACCCGTGAGGTGCCATGAGGCAAATGGCACCACTTCCCCACGGCCAATCCCAATGAAAAGGTGTTGGTACTCTTCTTCAAGCTCTGTGTCGGAGTAACGGCCTGCGGCCGCTTTCAATTGCAACCACGCATTTTGCATTTCACTGTCATCCGCTACGGTGTCTAACAATGTCAATAACTCAAGCAATGCTGGAGAGGGAGCTTGGCGAAATAGAGTCGATAGCAGCAAATAAATATCGGCTCTTAATGACGATTCTGGTTGGATATCCATTCGTTTGCCCTAGTAATTCAGTTGGTTTTCTGGGTTTACCGCCATCGATTCAAAAACGTCGATGACACGGCAGTCTTCACACATTGCAATGCGATTAAGCGCTGCATCATTTGCAAAGTGAGAGTGACCACGTAACTTGTCTTGTAACATAGTGATCATGGACTGAGGTGCGAAAGGCTTATGGCAACGCAAACATTCCGCCGCTTTTTCTTGATGGATGACCACCGCTGCTTGACGGCTCTCTTTATCCCAGTTCATACGAGGAGTTAGTGTCAGCACTTGCTCAGGACACGCTTTGGTACACAACCCGCATTGCACGCAGTCTTGCTCGACAAATTGGAGCGATGGGCTTTCTCCATCGGTGTGCAAAGCGCGAGTTGGACAAACCGCCACACAACTCATGCACAAGGTACAGCCCGTTGTTGAACACGACACGGCGCCATAGGGAGCATGACTGGACAGTGCGACCGTGTTTTCTACTGGAACACGCGAGGTTGCAAGCGCATCGAGTGCAGTAAATAAGCGTTGACGTTTGTTACCTTGCAAATCGCCAAGAGCAAGATCGAAATGTTCAGTACAGAGGACTGGTGCGCCTTCCATTAATGATTCGAGATAGAGAATATCGATACACTCTTTGGCAATGCCTAATTGACCAAGCAGCTCTTGCGCGATGGCCACTTCGCTGTTCAATACGCGCTGAATCGTTGCGGGCATGCGGCGACTTGCAGCAAACAAGACTTGCGTTGCACCATTAACGAGTGCAGCAAACCAACTATCGATGCCGACAGAGGGCAGATCTTCCACCACAATCGGAATCACATTGTCGGGTAGCGCCTTGAGTGCCATGACGTTGTACATTTCATGACGCTCGCTGCAAATCAGGATAATGGGGTTCACACCCCCAACGCTTTCATAGTTTGCCAGCGTTCTTTCAATGAACTTTTGTGTCTCTTGTGGTTTAGGTAATGCGTAATGAATCGCTTCTGTCGGACAACTGGTGGCACACGTCCCCACCCCTTGGCAGAGATACGGATTGATCTCAATTCGATGCCCTGTTTTTTCGGAGCCTTGGCTGCTTAACGCGCCAGCCGGACAAGCATCAACACAACGCTCACAACCTTTAACGCCACGGGAACTGTGCGCACACAGATCGGTATCTAAGCGGAAATATTTGGGCTTATCGAACGTGCCCATTAAGGTTGGAATTTCTTGCAGTGCATCCGTTAGCTTCGGATAGCCACGCCCAACAGGATAATAGCCAGGGACGGGCACCTCCTCCGACATGAGGCCGTTAAGTGACAAATCCAGTACGACATCAAAAACATCGTGATTGATGGCCACCTTCGCCAGATTCAAACGTTGGCCTTGGTTTTCAACCAGCACCGTAAAGGTGCCCAAAAAGCCACTCAACTGAACGGAATCAGCGTAATAGATTTGTGCATCGCCTTTCTCGCCATCGGTTGAAAGCAAAGTTAGCGAAGTCATTTGGCTCAATTGTGCGGCTGCACTTTGAATAATGGCACTAGGGCCGACGATGAGTGTATTACCACCGCTTTCATAGCTCACGGTAGGCGGTATCAGATTCCCCAATTCAACGGTGTTTTCAAACGCATAGAGTCGCGCTTTGCCATTGGTTGAAGTCGATTGCTGTAATAGTTGTTTTATCATTGCTCTGTTCCACACTGGCCAACACTGCGAAGGATTGGCAGGTCATACTGATAATTCAGTTATTGTTGTGGAGCATTAGCAAGTGCTATACCAACTTTTATACGCTTATTATTCAGTCGGTTAGCGTGGGTTTTGTTGAGTATTACGACACTATTGATGACAAGAAATTCAATTGGGACATTTTGTCCCAATGTCATTTTCCCTGCACGCGTCAAAATGTACCTATTTTTTATGTGGGATCTTTTGTCTCATCTCGTGTTTCATTTGGAGGAAGATCGGATGGAGATGAAGTCAGGGCTTGAGTCTCAGATTGCGTTAGAGTGTCACTGTTCGCCTCAATACTTTCATTGTTATCAACGGCTACTGAACCATCCGATGTGCAAGTTGCACTACCAGGCTCTACCTCAGTCAATGCTTCCTCTACTGGCTTCATCCATTCTCTTAACGTCTGCGCCACATTGGGCGCGAGAGCACCAATAGAAGACTTGTAGTCGTGATCGTAATCATTGAGCCTATCAACCACGTTAAACTCTTCACTGTGGAAAAGCTTACGTAGAGCGGCCTTCTTGACTGCTTCGTCAGCATTGCTTGCGAGTAAGGCTGAAATGGGTGTGTTTTCGCTTTTGTTCTCTAGCTCTTTCTCGCCATCTGCTGCAGTTGAGCTTGATTCTAGCCGCGTTGATTCTGCGTGCTTTGGCTCTATTCGTTCTGATTCTGCGTTCATCGCATCGGGGGCGATGCAGTGAGCCCCCCTAGAGCACTGCTCTGGCGTCTCTTGAGTGGGTAACGACTCTTGCTCTTCTATTGCAGCGCGCTTTCGCTCTGACCAACGCGAAAAAAAATTAGTTGCCACTGGCTCTTCCCGCTCCTTTGCGCTTCTTACGACGCTCTTCTAACAACTCTCCGTGGCGTCCAATAAACGCTTCCATCCATGCCTGAATTGGCAATGGCATTTCGCAAGAAAGCACTAAGTAGTCGCCATCCATATACTGGCCAGCCACTGATTGTGATGCCGTGACGGTTGTTATCTTTGGTGTGCCCGTTTCATCAATGTTCTCAAGCACAACGAAGAGTTTCGGATTTTGCGAGCTGAGGTTAAAACGGTAATCGGTTCGCTCGTCACGGAACAGCTGAAGCGTGACGACATGGCGATGTTGGTTTTCTGGCTTTAACTCAAAACCCGTTAACTGCCACTGTGTGGTCACCCAAATACCAGTGGCAATTTCATGGGCAACGAGGTTGCAGCCTATAGGCCAAAGGTATTCATTTTTTTCGATATTACTTTGTGCGTCTATTGAATTTGACATGGTCCACCCATCATGTTGCTATGCGATTGTCTTTTAAACATACATTAGTCCTATTCGAGGCTTTGGTGCATACTTGTTTCGTCGCTTTGTGCCGTTTAATAGCAAATTCTAAGCCAAGGTTATAAAGCGAATGTTTCCATGTGTAACATGTGTTAGATGTGAGACGCCGTACGGTCGATGACTTTGGAACGGTAATTGCTTTTGAATTGTTTTCGTTCCCCGCCTTTGGCAAACGTGTGTCTTCGGTGATTTTGCTATCACCTATTCAAGCAGGAAAAAGAAGTGGTCAAACCCAACATTATTAAAACCAGTGAAAACCCTTTGCAAACCATTGAAGTGGAAGTATTCGATGAATATGGAGAGAAGTTAATTAAGCAAATTGCTTGTGAGCGCCCTTTAACCGTTCTTCTGAACTGGAAAGAAGTGGTAACGCTAATGACACTGGGATCGAGACCCGAAGCACTTGTTTTGGGCTACCTCAAGAACCAAAGCTTCTTGTCGGAAGTTGATTCTCTTGAATCGGTGATCATCGATTGGGAAACCAACAGCGCAGCGGTAGTGACAAAAGAGAATGTAGAACACATTGAACTGGCTTTGAAAAAGAAAACCGTTACCTCAGGGTGTGGCCAAGGCACCATGTACGGCAACGTGATGAAACAACTAGAGCACTATCAAGTGCCCCAAGTGACACTTAAACAGTCGGATATATACAAAACCTTAGAAGCGCTCACCCACTACAACGATACCTACAAAAAAGCAGGCGCAGTACACGGATGTGCGGTGTGCAAAGGCGATGAAGTGCGTTCATTTGTCGAAGATGTTGGCCGTCACAACGCAGTGGATACGCTTGCCGGTGAAATGTGGCTAAACCAAGAATCGGGCGCGGATAAGATTTTCTACACCACAGGCCGTCTCACTTCAGAAATGGTGATCAAAGTGGCTCAAATGGGTATCCCCGTTTTGCTCTCTCGCTCTGGTGTCACGCAGATGGGTTTAGATTTAGCACGTCAATTTGGTATTACCACCATCGCTCGAACAAAAGGCTTACGCTTTCAAGTCTTTACCGGCGGTGAAAACATCATTTTTGATGTCAAAGGCCAAGAGAGTTAAATCGCCTTACTTGCAAAACGCCTCCCATGCGCTAATAGTTGAATATTCCCTGCAATAAATTTGAAACATAAATGAAACAAAAGCAGAGATAGGTTAACTACGTCACTGGCTAAATGGGAGGTATCCATGTCCGGATCACCTGTTCAAAAACGTTTTTTCTTTTCATTCTCTATTCGAGCCAAGCTTTTACTCATCAACCTGACATTGCTTTTAGGCGTTGCTGCCTACGCGATTTATGAGAACAACAGCGCAAAGCATTTATCCTCTTTGGAGCACGCCTCAACAGAAAACTTAAGCAGTTCCCTTGATTTGTTGATGCTTCGCCGACACGAAAAAGACTATTTGGCACGTCGCAACGAAAAATACCTGACGAGTTTCGACAATACCTATTCTCAACTGCAACAGCGCATTGAGCACTTATCAGACGTTCTTGCCAGTGAGTCGATTGCCATTGATAGCCAACGTCAGCAAATTGTCTCCACCCTATCTCAGTATCAAACTCAGTTTCATCAATTGGCGAATCATTTAGCAAGTATTGACGCGCTGCAAAGTGAGCTATTTGCAGCCCGCAGCGTGCTCAAAACCAATGTACTTAGCGCCAATGATGGAGAGCTTACCGCGCAGTTCTTGCGGTTGCTTGACCATGACTTCACTTTTGTCACCGAACCGACACAAGAATACAGATCAGCACTTCTCGAAGAGCTTAGCCAGTTTTCCAAGTTTGATACGCGCCTGTCTCCCGCTTTTACTCATTATTCTGACACCTTATCTCGATACGTTAGCGCGATAGAAACGCTTGGTTTAACCGCAAATGAGGGCCTAAGAGGTGTGCTCCGTAGCAATGTGCACAAAACCGAACAGGCGATTGCCGATCTACAAACCACCATCAAACAGAGTGTTGAGCAAAGTGCAACCGAGATTCGCCGTCGCTTACAGTGGATGGGCGTGGCGATCGTCGTGCTGTTGTCGTCCCTGCTCTATGTCATTGGCCGTAGCATTCTGTCGAGAATCAAAGCCATTAACCTCTTGATGGACGACATCGCAAATGGTAGCGGAGATTTGACGGTACGAATGAATGCCAAAGGCAGTGATGAGCTTGCGCAGTTATCCCGTTCATTCGACCTCTTTATCTGCCACCTACATGACAACATCAAAGAACTGGCCTCCGTGATGAGCGTTCTCGGTGAGAGCTCCTGCAGCTCAGAGCAAGCAGCGCAAAAGAGCATGGCGAACGCGCAACAACAAAAATTGGAATCCGAATCGGTTGCGACCGCTGTGAATGAACTGATGATGACCACTAATGAGATTACAGCCAATATTGAATCGGCTGCGCAAAATGCACAACGCGTGAATACCGAAGCCGATAAGGCACTGCAACTCACTCATGCGACAGGTAAGCGAATCGATACGTTGGCGATCAGTATCGAAGAATCACAGGCACAGATCCAAGCACTTGAATCACAAAGCCGCGAAATCAATGCCGTTGTCTCTGCCATTCAAAGTATTGCTGAGCAAACCAACCTATTGGCATTAAATGCCGCCATCGAAGCGGCGCGCGCCGGAGAAAGTGGCCGAGGGTTTGCTGTGGTCGCTGATGAAGTTCGTCAGCTCTCTCGCCTAACCAATGATTCCACCTTGCAAATTGAATCCACCGTATAAGCCCTGACGAAAGGCATCACTCAAACGGTCAACAAAATGGCAGAGAGTGTCGATCAAGCTCGGACGACGAATGTGGATACGCGCCACGTGGTCGAAGCAATTGAAGGTATCAGCACACAAATCACCGAGATGTTTGATATGAACACGCAGATTGCGACGGCGTCAGAAGAGCAATCAATGGTATCAGCAGAAATTGACCGTAATATTACCCAAATTGCACAGCTTGCGGGGGATACCTACGAGATTGTCTCTGGCTCTGTACGATGCAGCGAACAAGTGTCCGATGTTAGCCACAAGCTGGAAAACATCGTTGCCCAATTTAAGTATTGAACGCCCTAACCTACTTGCCCTCATCGACTGAGTGACGATAAGTAGCGGCAAAAGCAAAAGAGCCTCACTGAGGCTCTTTGTTGATCTTTTTAGGCATACAGCGCGAAAGAGATTAGCTTTCTACACCGCGTGATTTTAGGTACTCAGAGTAAGTGCCTTTGAAGTCGTTGATTTTGCCATCACGGATTTCAATGATGCGAGTTGCCAGTGAGTCTACAAACACACGATCGTGCGAGACGAAGAACAATGTGCCTTTGTATTGCTCAAGCGCGTTGTTTAACGATTCGATCGATTCCATGTCCATGTGGTTGGTTGGTTCATCCATAAGCAGCATGTTTGGTTTGTGCATCATAAGCTTACCAAGCAGCATACGACCTTGCTCACCACCCGATAGCACTTTCACCGACTTCTTGATGTCGTCTTGACCAAACAGCATACGCCCTAGGAAACCACGAACCACTTGCTCGTCGTCGCCCTCTTGACGCCATTGGCCCATCCACTCCATTAGGTTTAGGTCTTCTGCAAACTCGTGTGCATGATCTTGCGCGTAGTAGCCGATGTTGGCGTTTTCAGACCATTTGAATTCACCAGTGCGTGGTTCTAGTACACCAGCCAGTGTGTTTAGTAGGGTTGTTTTACCCACACCGTTCTCACCGATGATCGCAACACGCTCACCCACTTCAAAAATGGCGTTGAAGTCTGAGAATAGGTCATCTTCAAAACCTTGGCTTAAGTTTTCAACAATCAAAGCGTTACGGAACAGCTCTTTTGACTGTTCGAAACGAATGAATGGGTTTTGACGGCTAGAGGCTTTTACTTCATCCAGTTTGATCTTGTCGATTTGCTTCGCACGCGATGTGGCTTGTTTTGCTTTCGATGCGTTTGCAGAGAAACGCGCTACGAAGGTTTGTAGCTCAGCAATCTGCGCTTTCTTCTTCGCGTTATCGCTTAGTAGACGTTCACGTGCTTGTGACGCCGCTGTCATGTATTCATCGTAGTTGCCAGGGTACACACGCAACTCACCGTAATCTAAATCCGCCATGTGAGTACACACAGAATTTAGGAAGTGACGGTCGTGCGAGATGATGATCATGGTGCAGTTACGCGCGTTTAGCGTCTCTTCCAACCAACGGATTGTATCCATATCCAAGTTGTTGGTTGGTTCGTCAAGCAGCATGATGTCTGGGTCGGCGAATAGAATCTGTGCTAGAAGCACACGCAGTTTCCAACCTGGTGCTACGCTGCTCATTAGGCCGTAATGTTGTTCCATTGGAATACCCACAGCAAGAAGAAGCTCACCCGCTTTCGCTTCTGCCATGTAGCCATCCATTTCCGCAAACTCGACTTCAAGATCCGCTACACGCATGCCATCTTCTTCGCTCATTTCTGGCAGCGAGTAAATGCGATCACGCTCTTGCTTTACTTTCCACAGTTCTTTGTGACCCATGATAACGGTGTCGATAACCGTGAACTCTTCGTAAGCAAACTGATCCTGGTTCAGTTTTGCAACGCGTTCATTTGGGTCGTAGCTGACGTTACCACTCGTCGGTTCAAGTTCACCACTGAGGATTTTCATAAAGGTTGATTTACCACAACCATTTGCCCCAATTAGACCATAGCGATTGCCTTCGCCAAATTTAACTGAGATGTTTTCAAACAGTGGCTTAGCGCCAAATTGTTGAGTGATATTCGCTGTAGAAATCAAAGCTTTTACCTTAGTGAGTCAGTAACAAATAGAAAAAACTGCGCAACGTTACTTGTTCACGCCCCAGAGTGCAAGCTTTGATTTTTATGACTGAAATCACAAAACATTGACATTTGAAACGTGAATATGGATAAAGTTTCACAGCAAATTTCTATTTGTCTGAATTATGAACAGTTTTTGAGACTACAATCTCTTTGTTACGTCTAAATAATACGACCCACTTATGCAAAAATTATTACGTCTATTCGTTTGTTTTACTCTGGTGTTTGCGCCAGCAACGTTTGCCCAATGGCAGTATGCAGCACAGACGCCAGCTCAGGTTAGTGCGCAGGCATTGAGTATCGAAAGTGACTTAAGTGCTCTGCCCGATCCTCTCTTTATGGGTCCCAAGGAACACATCAAGGTAAATCAGTTGCTCTCCGCCGTGCTCGAATTACAAAAAATGGAGGGCGATGCTTTTAAAGCGGCGTTAGCCCAGTATCGTAAAGCCCCCACTGCGCCACAATGGTTGTTGGTCGAGAATCAATATCTCACGCTAAACAGCCTTGGCAGTAGTAAAGCGCGCTTACTCCAGCTTACGGACACGGCTAGTAGAGAGCAGCTTACCGGCTTTGGCCCTTATGGCGTGACGCAGTTTCGCCAAGAGCTGACACTGACAAAGTTGAATCTCGAGTATTTGGTCCATTTTCAGATAAGAAGCTTTCGCGCTCTGATTAAAAATACCTTTATTTCCCCAGTGCCTGTTATTTGGACCGGGTTGAAAGTGTTTGCCGTGTACTTGCTGTTGGTGTGGTGGATGGCGAACAGCAAACGCATCATCACGTTGTTTCGTGAAAGCCAGCTTGATAACAACAACGCGCCGACTCTTTGGGTGCGTTTGATTTGGTACTTCAGTCGTGCAAACCGCGCTATTGCTTGGTTAGTGGCGATTACGCTTTCTTTGCGTATTTTGGTCGAGTTGCCGAGTTTGCAACATCTGGTGTATCTAGAGATCTTCACCTGGTGGATCTTGGGCGGTTCCATCGCCATTAGCTTTATTCTTGAATTTGCTTATCGCAATAGCCGAAGTTCCAGTAAAGACGTGGTGGCGCTTCGCCTTGCCACGATTCGACGTTATGTGTGGAGTGCGATTGTTGCTGGCGTGATTTTACAGATCTCCGTTCGTACTCTTGGTAAAGGGACCATTTACTATTGGATCTACAGCGCACTGTACTTCTGGTTCGTGCTGGTCACTGTATCCGTTTTGCGTCTGTGGCGTAAAAAAGTGTTTGAAGTGGTTGATCGCATCACGGAGCGTCCGGTCTGGGTACAGTGGGCAATCAAACGCCAAGATAGCTTTATTCTCAATATTCCAGCAACCGCAATCTCGGCGGTATGGCTGATTAGCCATCACTTTAAACATCGCATTATTGCGACTCTCTCAAACTACACCATGTTCAGTCAGGCACTGGCTTACCTCTTCCGTATCGAAGTGGCTAAGCAAACCAGCAACCGAGACGGCAACGACTCACTGGTGCGCATTCGTGGTGATGCGGCATTTCAATATGTGTTGCCTCCGCAGCAAGACAGCGAGTGGATTGACTACGCCAGTGACGAAATTCAAAACCTCTCTCGCTATTTGTTGACCGATAGCCCCGCGATTTGTGTGTTGTCAGGTGAGCGTGGTGTGGGTACCACATCGGTATTGAAGAAAATACTTGGCAAAGTGAAAAACGCCACGCCGCTTTACCTTAACTGCCCTTACGATGGTTACCCAGAGCTGTTGAAACAGTTGGCGACAGGATTAGGCTTGTCAGAAGAGTCGACAGAAGTGCAAATTTTAGCGCTCTTGCGTAAAAGTGAAACGCCGTATCTCATCGCAGTTGATAACGCACAGCGCTTGGTGAAGCCCATGGTTGGTGGTTTAGCTGGATTAATGAAACTGACGAACCTGCTACGCCGCTCTAAACAAAATCACCGTGTGGTGATGGCGATTGAAAAAGCAAGCTGGCGTTTTGTCGATCGCGCTCGTGGCGAGCGACTGCTGTTTGACTGGGTCTCCTTTTTGCCTCGTTGGAATGAAAAGCAGATCTCTGCCTTACTCGATAGCCGCGTGAATCAGGATATTGAAAATCCGCTGAGCTTTGATGGCCTTGTGGTGCCTAAGCAGTGGGATCAAGAAGAGACTTCAGAGGAAGAAAGAGCCAAGCAAGGCTTCTACCGAATTTTATGGCATTACTCCGATGGTAACCCAACCGTTGCGCTGCGATTCTTCCGTTTGTCGTTAAGACGCAATAAAGAGTCTGAAAGCGTCGTGGTACGCTTGTTCCATGCACCGGAATCCAAGGAGCTGGAGCAGATGCCGAAACCGATGCTGGCGGTGTTACGTTCGATTGTACAACTTGAAGTGGCCTCTCCCGAAGAGCTCTCTGAGTGTACTCAGCTCAGCATTGCTGAAGTGATTGGCACACTGCGTTTCTTCGAAAGCCGCGGTTTTATTGCTTGGAATGAGGATAAAGCTCGCGTCTCGGACCATTGGTTCCGCTACATTACCAACGTTCTTGATCGTCAACATTTGCTGGTGAAGTAATATGAATAAGAAACTCTACGCGCTATTCGCCGCGGCATTAATCTCGGCACCGGCTTTCGCGACGGAAGAAATTGCCAATATGGAAAACATCCAGCAGTTTGCCAGCTTGATCCGCTGGAGCGGTGTGTTCTTCTCTGTGATTATCATCGCCGTTACATGGTTGCTGTTGAAGTTCATGAGCTCGATGGTAGAGAGCATTGGCGGCCAGTTTGCGCAGTATCGAATGCTGTTGCAGAAAACCCAATCGTTCCTGCAGTTCTTCATCTACTTAACCGCTGGCCTAGTGGTGTTTATGATGAGCTTTCGCATCAATGACCACATATTGGCATTGATTGGTGGTACGTTGGCGGTGTCGGTTGGTTTCGCGTTAAAAGACTTAGCCGCGTCTTTTATTGCCGGATTGACAGTGATGATTGATCGCCCATTTCAAGTGGGTGACCGTGTCACGTTCGAAGGTAATTATGGTGACATCATCGCGATTGGCCTTCGTTCTGTGCGCATGAGAACACTCACCGATGACATCATCACCATTCCAAACAACAAATTTCTCAATGAAGTGACGGTCAGCGGAAACTATGGCGCACTCGACATGCAGGTGGTGATCCCCTTCTATGTCGGTATGGATGAAGATATTGTGCTTGCACGTGAGTTAATTCAGGAAGCGGCTTCGTCTAGCCGTTACATCCACCTACCGAAACCGGTGGTGGTGCTGGTGAAGCAGACGATCACGGACAACTATTTGGCAATCCAGTTAACCTGCAAAGCCTACGTGGTGGATACTGCGTATGAAAAACTGTTTGAATCCGACGTTACTTTGCGTGTCATGAAAGAGTTTAAGAAACACGGCATCAAACCACCGAGAATTGCATTCAGCGGCCAATAAGCAGTGCATCAATAGACCACTCAAACAAAAAGCTCTGTCGCATCGACAGAGCTTTTCTTTATGCCTATCCATATCGCTACTGAATCAGTAAGGTGTCACGCAGTTTGGCTTCATTTTTTCTCGGGAGGTAAACACTAAACGTGCTGCCAATCCCCAGTTGTGAACGCACTTTGATCTCCCCACCGGATTGGCTAAGCAAACTCTGGCTAACAGAAAGACCAAGGCCAGTTCCATCACGTTTAGTGGTGTAAAACGGGTCAAATATTCGGCTCAGTTTTTCGGGTTTGATGCCGCAACCTTGATCTTCAATGTGGATGACCGCGCCCACGCTTTCCCCATCTTCGAACCAATCTTCACTGGTGATGGTCAATCGGCCCTCGCCGTTCATTGCATGGATGGCATTCATTTGTAAGTTAACCAAAATCTGCAATAGTTGATGGCGATTCACTTCAACCGATGTATGCGCATTGAGCTCAGTGACGAACTCGATGGTGCGTTTTTTAGAGCCGGTTTTGACCAACGTAATGCTCTCTTCGATGATCGGATTGACGTGCTGCCAGATGATTTCATCCTGCACCCCGCCCTGCCGGCTGTATTGCAGCAAACTTCGCGTGATGTTTCGAATACGGTCAATCTGCGCCATCACCGTTTCTATCTCTTCCTCTACGCGTGCGGCATCCTCACCGAGTTCAAAACGAATCAACTCGACGTTGCCCAGTATCACGGCGGTTGGGTTGTTAATCTCATGGGCGATACCGGCGGTTAACTCGCCCAAGGCCGCTAGCTTTTCATTGACGATCAGTTTGTCGCGCGTTTGATTGAGCAATCGAATGTGGTGCTCGAGCTGCTCGGTTTTCTCATTAAGGCTGGCTGTTCGTTCCAACACTTTTTGCTCCAGTTCATTGGCCGCTTGTTTGATCTGCTCTTCACGTGTTTTGAGCAGATCGAGCATGTTGTCGAACTGTTTGGCCAATTGCGCCAGCTCGTGGTTTTCATCTAACCCCAACGCACCAATCCGCTTGTCTTTGCCCAGTTGCACCAATTTTACCACTTTATGAATGCGTTCAATTGGACGGAAAAGATCTCGCGAGCCTCGGTAAACCAAAAGGCCGGAGACCACCAGCAAGGTCAAAGTGATAACGCTGATTTCCACTATGTTGGTGAGGTACGCTTTAACAAATGGCCACATCAGATAGCCGGTATAAAGCATACCGATGGTGTTGTTGTATTGGTCGCGAATGGGTTGATAGGCGGTGATATACCAAGCGTCATACACAAAAGCACGATTCACCCATTGCTTGCCCTCGATGAGAACCGATCTATTTACTTCGCTCGACACTCGAGTACCGATTGCACGGCCAATCTGATCTTCGCTGTCTAGCGGCACATTGGTGCTGACGCGGAGATCTTCCATGAACAGCGTCACGGTGCCGATCGGTCTGAGAGAATCCTCATCTCCGATGTAAATCAAATCGCGGATTTGGTCGACGAGCACGGTGCTGTTGTTAAGCAGTAGCCCACCATCTAGAAAACCAATCAAATCATTACTTTGGTTAAACACTGGAATCACAGTTCGACTGATGAGGCCGCGCGTTTCAATTTTGCCCGTTTTCAAAATCGGCACTTCAGCGCGTTTGGCCAAGTCTGGATCAAGGCGTTGTAACTCCGTTTCGCTCAACACATCAAAAAAGGACTCTCGTTTGGTTAAATCGAGAAAACGAAACTTTTGCTCTATAGTGTCGACACGATGAAAAGCGAGAAAATCGAGCTGATATTGCTTTTTCTGTTTGTGTACCCATTGCTGAAGATCGTCTTGATCCATTGGCTGATTGATACGAGTACGAAACTGATAGCTTTCAGCGAAGGCTTTAACGTAATTAGCCTGCTTCTGTTGCAATAGAGTTATGCTGTTATTCGCAACTCCAAGGCGTTCAGAAACATCAATCAGTGCACTGCTCCAAGTGTAATGAATCGACCAATAGACAGAGATCCCAATCAATGCAATCAAGGTGAGGAAAATCGGCGCAGAGGTTAGAAACAGCAACCGATAGCGCACCATACTTTTAAAGCGATAGCGCCAAGTTGACCAAAGTGTTTGATCACTCTGCATAATCTGTTTCCTCGGTTTCCCACTCTTTGTATTTGCGCTCTAACGTTTTGCGTGCCACTCCAAGATCGCGTGATGCCGCCGATTTATTGCCATCGTAATAATTCACTACTTGTTGGATATGGGCTTTCTCTACATCTCTCAACGTCCAATTATTAGGATAGCCAGCACCCGAGTACTCAGGTTTGCCTTCTTTAAATGTTGGCACTTCAGCGCTGTGAGAAACGGTGATCGAAACGTTTGGCAGGTTCATAGAGCCATTCAGTTCGCGCCAGTAATGCGCTGGTGGTTTGCCAAGGAGAATACAGCGTTCAATCAGATTGCGTAGCTCACGTACGTTACCTGGCCAGGCGTAATCATGCATGGCTTCGATGTCTTCATGCGCCCATTGCGGGGCAGACATTGCAAGCTCACTTGAGAGCTGCTTAGTGAAAAATGGCACCAGCTCTTGCAAATCGGCCTTTCTTTCTCGCAGCGGCGGTACTTCAATTTTCAGTACGTTGAGTCGGTAATAGAGATCTTTACGAAAACGCCCTTTTTCGACTTCTTGCTGTAAATCGCGATTGGTTGCCGCGACCACGCGTACATCGACGGGAATTTCTTTTTCACTGCCAACAGGACGGATACTACGCTGCTCTAACACTCGCAACAAAGACGATTGCATCGCCAGTGGCATCTCACCGATTTCATCGAGAAATAATGTGCCGCCGATGGCCACGCGGAAAAGCCCTTCACGCGCTTTTTTCGCCCCAGTAAACGCCCCAGATGTGTGACCAAACAGTTCACTTTCCAGCAGTTCTGGCGCAATCGCACCACAGTTTAGTGGCACAAAAGGACCGGTTCTGCCGCTGGCCAAGTGAACACCGCGAGCCACCAGTTCTTTACCCGTGCCAGACTCCCCTTCAATCAGCACACACGCTTTTGATGGGGCAAATTGTGTGACCATGTGCTTTAGCTGGCGAGTTTTGTCGGAGTTCCCGACCATTTCAGAGATATGATTGCGTTGATAATCGCGTTTGAGCGCATATTGCATGCGTGCGTTGAGGCGACGATCCATGCAGCGTTTTACCGCTTGCAGCATCTGCTCGAGATTAAACGGCTTAAGAATAAAATCTGTTGCGCCCAGTTTTAGCGCGGTAATGGCGGTTTCGAGATCGGCATAACCGGTCATAAAGATGACATCGGCTTTTCGCTCGGGATCATTAAACGCTTCTTCCCATTCGATCCCTGAACGACCGGGCAAATTGATGTCGAGAACAATCAGGTCGTAATGGTTGGTCACTCTGAGCTTTTCAGCCTGTTCGATACTGCCTGCTGCATCCACTTTTGAAAACCACTTACCCAACGCTTTTTTCAAAATGGCCTGCATGCCGACTTCATCATCGACAACTAACACGGAAAACGCTTGGTATTGGGATACGGAGTTGGGGTCCAATTGAATAGACATACTTTCCTCGAGACAGAATGACGTATAGGACATAGTGTACCAACGAATCATTTAATCTCCTTATAAAATGTGCGACATTTTGTCTCACATCAAACTATTCGATGTTTAACTGCATGATATAAGGCTTATTTTCTCAATTTAGTACTGGTGTTTTGTTGGCATCTTGTTTGCAATAGGACCATATGCAATTGCAAACTGGCATTAAACCACGCTGACCGATGAAGTTTGACCAAGTGGTGAAGCGGTTTGTGTGTCAGTTTGTGTAACTGCAATGGCCTATTTGCCCAAGAATGATTTGAAGGAATTAAAATACAATGAACAAAGTGGCTCTTACTTTGGCGGCAACGTCGATTACGCTGGTGAGTTTCTCCTCTTTCTCTGCCGATGATGTTCACCGTGTGCGTTTGGCAACCACAACCAGTACTTATCACTCTGGCCTGCTTGATTACCTACTGCCTGAATTCGAAAAAGACACCGGTTATAAAGTGGATGTGCTGGCCGCAGGAACGGGTAAGTCACTGAAAATGGGTGAAAATGGCGATGTGGATTTAGTGATGACGCATGCTCCGAAAGCCGAAGCGACCTTTGTCGAAAAAGGCTACGGCGTGCTACCTCGCAAGCTCATGTACAACGACTTTATCGTCGTGGGACCAAAAGCAGATCCAGCAAAAGTTGCTCAAGACAGCAGCGTGCTTGAGGTGTTTAAAGCCATCGCGGATAACAATGCTACCTTTATCTCACGCGGCGATGATTCGGGGACGCATAAGAAAGAACTGGGCATTTGGGCACAAACCAAGATGGAACCCAACTTCGGCGGTTATCGCTCTGTGGGTCAAGGTATGGGGCCAACGCTGAACATGGCGTCAGAAATGCAAGGTTACACGTTAACAGACCGTGGTACTTGGCTGGCGTACAACAACAAGTTGGATCTTGCCGTACTGTTCGAAGGTGATCAAAAACTCTTCAACCCGTACCAAGTCATTTTGGTCAACCCAGAACGTTACCCGAGCATCAATTATCAGGGCGCCAAAGTATTCAGTGACTGGTTGGTCAATCCTCGTGGTCAAGAGCTGATCAACAGCTTCCGCTTAAATGGCAAGCAACTGTTTGTGGCAAATGCAGATCAGAAGTAGTCATCAATGAGCCTTTGGCAAACAACACAAGAGGCTTTTGCCTTACTGTTTAGCTTAGACAAAGAACTATGGGAGATCGTTGCGGTCTCCTTTAGCGTTTCTCTTACCGCCATATTGTTGGTGCTTTTGCCTGCGACTTTTTTGTCTTTTCTCCTCGCCTACACCAATTTTCGCGGCAAGTGGCTGCTGGTTTCCTTTGTCAATACGCTGCAATCGGTACCCACGGTGGTGATTGGTTTGCTGCTTTACATGTTCCTCTCGCGATCAGGTCCGCTCGGTGATTGGCAAATGCTGTTTACTCAAAAAGCGATGATCCTCGGGCAAATGCTAATTTGTTTTCCTGTGCTGGTTTCGATGATGTATGGCGCGTTGCAATCGAGCGATCGCCGCGCGTTAGAAACCGCATTAACCCTTGGTGTGTCTCTGCCAAGACTAAGCGCGACGATGATTTGGGAAACCCGTTTTCCTCTTATGGCGGCCACCATTACCGGTTTTTCACGAATTGTGACCGAAGTGGGTTGTTCGATGATGGTGGGTGGGAACATTATGGGTTTGACGCGAAACATCCCGACCGCCATTTCGATGGAGAGCCACAAGGGCGCCTTTGCTCAAGGGGTTGCACTTGGTATTGTGCTGCTCACCTTGGCACTCGTGTTGAACTTTTTGCTGTCGAGTATGCGTGGCAAAGGCTATTTGCGAACTTAGGAAGTGATATGACGATTAAAATTACCGCTCGAGATCTTTCCATGCGCTTTAAAGAGCGAGTGCTGTTTCACATTCCTCAACTTCAAATCGGCCCGAACGATGCTATTTACCTCAAAGGGGACAATGGTGTAGGCAAAACGACCTTGTTGAAGATCTTGGCTGGTTTGGTGCATCCGACGAGCGGTAAAGTGTGTGCGCAAAATAATGGCTGGCTGCGCCGCTGGTTTCCTTCACTTGGTCGGCGTGATGTTGTTTATCTTCATCAGTCCCCTTACCTCTTTGATGGCACCGTCTATGAAAATGTCCTTTACGGCATCAAATATGATGGTGTCAGCACAAAGGAGAAACGAGCGGAAGTGATTCACGCGCTGCGTATGGTAGGCTTAGAAACCTTAGCCGATGAGCATGTGTCTGTGCTGTCTGGTGGAGAGCGTCAACGGGTGGCAATGGCCAGAGCGTGGATCCTAAAACCTTCAATCTTGCTGATGGATGAACCCAGCGCGTCGGTTGATCAAGAGTCGATCGAGCGTTTAGTGGTGTTAGCGCAAGATTTGTTAGCGAGGGGGTCCAGCATTGTGGTCACGAGCCATCAAACCAACGCGCTTACTGATTTGTGTAAAAAACAGTGGTGGATCAAAAACAATACTCTGGTAGAGTCGCCACTCTTGTATGTCATTACAAAAGAGTTATCCCAAGAGAATACCTATGCTACAACCAACACTCACTAGTTGGGTTATTTTAGCTGGCGGCCAAGCTAGCCGAATGGGCGGTAAAGACAAAGGCTTAATTGCCTTAAATAATAAGCCGTTGATTGAGTACGTCATTGAGCGGCTAACGTCGCAAACTTCAAACATTCTGATCAATGCCAACCGCAATCAGGATGATTACCAACAATATGGTCCCGTGTTTGGCGATCATTTTCAAAATTTCCCAGGTCCTATGGGCGGCATTCATGCCGGTTTGATGCACGCGAATACCGATTGGGTTGGGTTTGTCCCTTGTGACTGCCCCCGCATCAATGAAGACTTGGTGGAGCGTTTTTGTCGTGCGGTGACGGATGAAACCGACATTTTGGTTGCCCATGATGGCGATCATCAGCAACCTGTCTTTACCCTGTATCACAAACGTGTCTTGCCTAAACTGACGGCATTTTTAGAACGTGGCGACCGTAAAATCATCCTACTCTACAAAGAGTGTCATACACAGTATGTGGATTTTAGTGATTCTCCAGACTGCTTCGTCAACCTCAATACGCCTGAAGAACTCACCCAATTTGGACAACTAGAATCATGAGAAACACCATCACTTTGCCTTTACTTGGCTTTGCTGCTTATTCAGGAACAGGAAAAACCACCCTATTGGAAGCCTTGTTGCCCAAGTTGACCGAAGCCGGTCTACGAGTTGGGTTACTGAAACACGCTCATCATGATTTTGACGTGGATAAACCAGGCAAAGACAGCTACCGCTTACGTAAAGCGGGGGCCTCACAAATGCTGATTGCTTCTAGAAATCGTTTTGCCTTGATGACAGAAACCCCTGAAGCGGAATCAGAATTTGATTACCTGCTTAGTCGCTTCGACCAGCAAACCATCGACGTCATTTTGGTCGAAGGCTGCAAGAACATCGCGTTTCCCAAAATCGAATTGCATCGTGAAGAAGTCGGAAAACCGTGGTTGCACCCTAATGATGAAAACATTATCGCCATCGCTTCAGACAGTGGCCCGTTAGAAAGCGCTCTGCCCCAACTCAACATCAATGATTTGGATGCGATTTGCCAATTTGTCCTCGATTATGTTCATCAACATCAGCACGTTGCCACGCAAAATGCGCCCGCTGTCTGCTGTGATACGCTTTCTCCGGCGTTTCTTTCTGTTGCCCAAGGGCAAGAGAAAATTCTCTCCCTCGTCTCTACTTTGAGTGATATTGAGTCATGCCCGATACAACACGCTTACGGGCGAGTGCTGGCTCACGACGTGATTTCTCCAGTGAATGTGCCGCAATACACCAACTCAGCGATGGATGGATACGCGGTTCGAGGTGATGACTTACAACGAGAAAGTTACCAGATCGTGGCTGAAGTGCTGGCCGGTTATCACTACGAACATCCGTTAGAATTGGGTCAAGCGGTCAAAATCATGACCGGTGCGCCAACGCCCATCAACGGAGATACAGTGGTGATGCGTGAGCAAGCGCAGCAAGATGGTGACAAGGTCACCTTTAATGGTGCCAATATCAAAGCCGGACAAAACGTACGCCAAGCGGGTGAAGACTTAACCATCGGCAGTAGCGTGTTTACCGCGGGGACTCGCCTCGCCTCGCCTGAGATGGGCATGATGGCTTCTCTTGGTTTCGCACAAGCCAATGTATTACGTAAATTGAAAGTGGCGGTCTTCTCCACCGGCGACGAAGTTCAGGCGCCTGGGACAGAACAAAAAGCGAACTCTATCTACGATTCAAACCGTTTTACTATTATGGGCATGCTTGAGAAGCTCGGCTGCGACATCTTGGATTTCGGCATTCTAGAAGATAACGAGCAATCGATGATTGATGCACTGGAAAGCGCCGCGCAACAAGCGGATGTGGTCATCACTTCTGGTGGTGTCTCCGTTGGTGATGCAGACTACATCAAACTGGCTCTCGACAAGCTCGGAGAAATTGATTTCTGGCGCATCAATATGCGTCCTGGGCGCCCATTGGCATTCGGTCAGATCAATGAAAAGCCGTTTTTTGGCCTTCCGGGCAACCCTGTTGCCGTGATGGTGTCATTCATCAACTTTGTTGAGCCTGCTGTGCGTAAAATGCAAGGCGAGCTAGGCTGGAAGCCATTGAAAGTCAGTGCGATTGCCAAAGAAAATTTGCGTTCTCGCCAAGGTCGAACGGAGTTTAGCCGTGGTATCTATGAATTGGATGAAACTGGCCGTCTAACCGTTCGCACAACTGGGAAACAAGGCTCTGGCATTTTGCGTTCGATGAGTGAAGCAAACTGCTTGATTGAAATTTCTCCCGCGGTTGATAGCGTAAAAACGGGAGAAAGCGTGACAATTATTCCACTTCAAGGCAGAATCTAGCCCTGTTGTTGTTAGAAACAGATACAAGGTCAGCGCGTCTGGCCTTTTATTTTGAGAGATTTCATGATTCGTACCATTATTTACACCTATAAGGGTGTTGAAAAAACTTTGCCATTTTCTTACGAAAAACACCGTAATATTCATGAAGCGGTTGCAGAAGCGGAAGGAATTGATATTCGCGACTATCTGAAAATGGAACAGCAAATTGAAGCGATTTCTGATACAAAAGCCGTGCGCAACTACCGCGATAATCACTTTAAAAAGCTTGGCTTTGGCGTGATCACGATGAAACAGAAAGAAAACCTAGGCGTCGGTAAGAAGAATAAGTAATTCGCTTCAGCTTCGGATTGCCCGTGATGGAATGGGTCTAAAAGAAAAGGCTTGCATGATTGCAAGCCTTTTTCATCAATGGGTTTTGCCGCAAATTAGCCTTTGATGTTCAAGAATGCTGCACCACGTACACCGCCTGAATCGCCGTGTTTTGCTTTGATGATCTTCGGACACTTAGCGACAGAAAGCAGATACTTAGGCACACGCTTTGGCATCTCTTCATAAATCAGTTCAAAGTTCGACAAGCCACCACCGAGAGCAACAACGTGTGGGTCATTCGCGGTGAAGATGTTACCAAAACAGATCGCAAGAAGTTCCATAAAACGCTCGACATGCTCTGCGGCTTTCTCATCGCCTGCTGCGTTGGCCTTGATGATGTCGATGGCTTTCTTCTCTTCACCGTAGTAATGGGCGTAAAGCAGTTCAAAACCACGGCCAGAAAGATAGCTGTCTAGACAGCCTTTTTTACCACAGCCACAACCTAGCAGCGGCGCGTTGTCGCCTAAATGGAACCATGCATCCAATGGCAAGCGCATGTGACCAAGCTCACCAGCAACGTTATTGCGACCTGAGAAGACTTTGCCTTCGTAGATCAAACCGCCACCAAAGCCCGTACCTAAGATCAACCCCATCACTGATGGTGCGTCTTGCAATTCTTCATCCCATGCTTCAGAGAGTGCAAAACAGTTCGCATCGTTTTCAATTTTTACGCTACGACCAATTTTGGCTTCCAGATCCGCACGTAACGGCTTGCCTTTTGCCGCAGGTACGTTAACCGTCAGTACCGTTGCATCGTCAGCATCTTCCATGCCTGGTAAACCAAGGCCAATTTTGCCTTCACAAGCAAACTCTTGGTCGTATTTTGCGACAAGACCTGCGATGGTTTCTAACAATAACGGATAATCGTTGGTTGGTGTCGGTACACGTTCTGTTGCCACGCGCTCTAGTTTTTCGTTAAACGCACCAAATTCGATTTTAGTGCCACCAACATCAAAGCCGTAATACATGAATTTCTCTCCTGAAATTGCTGCATGGAGCCAAAAATGAGCCCCTAAAATAAGCATAAATTATGAAAACTTGCGCCATTATCCATATCTCTACGCCTGCAAACCGTGACATAGACGAGATTTATCCGCTCATGACGTCTGTTTGCGCAAGTTGCCAGCAATCAAATAGCAAAGCTTAGAGTGAACTCTCGCTTTTGTAATGGGTGATGAAATGTTGCAAGGCCGGGCGAGAGACATCACCTTTTCCACGACTTTTGCTGAGCAGATAACTTTCTCTAAACGTTTGAAACCACGCTTGTAGGCAATCTGCAGCCTCTTGCTGCCCAGCTTGCTGCAAGACCAAGGATGCCACTTCCACTGTCGACAAATGCTGTTCATTCTCTGAGCGGCGCATGAGGTATTCCGAGACATGCTCTGGGGAAACAGACAGTACAGGGAGAGACTGTAAAAATTCAGAACGTCGGAAGATTTTTCTCGCTTCACGCCAACTGCCATCGAGAAACACAAACAGCCATTTCGCTTTGCCACCATTCGCTGGGGTTTGCTGACTGACTTTGGCAATGTCAATCAGGCGTGAAGCATCATCGACATAGTCTGCGGGAAAGACAATCACTGGTCGATAATTGGCATCATTAAGAAGTGCCAGCATTTGGGGATCTGGCTCGGTTCGATTCCATTGATAGACATAGGTTTCTTTTACCGTGTCAGCAATCAGACGTCCAGTATTACTCGGTTTAAACACTTCGTTGTCCGACACAATCAACATGCAGGCTACATCGGTCTCTATATCGGGTTGGAACTCGCACAGGCAATGCGTTTCAACCACTTGGCAATAGACACACCGCTTGATATTGCAGCCACGAGCGTGAAAAGGTTTTGTTGAGATTGACTGACGGTATTGATATAACCGATGAAAAGCGTGAATGCGCATGAAGAGTATCAAGTATAAAAATGGGTGCACGATTTTATCGGCAGTTCTCTTATACGACAAGCTCTCACTGACTTACCGTCTCCGTCACCCGAATCAATAACCAGGTAGGGAAATTCCATGAACCAAACCGCCATGACCGATCCGTCTCTTATCCGCATGGGATTTTTTATTGGAACCTTGCTGCTGTGCTTATTGTGGGAGAATAAACTGCCACGTAAACCATGGACAGTTTCACGCTCGTTTCGCTGGCTGAACAATCTCTCGCTTGTGCTGCTTAATAGTGTTTTAGTTGCGTTGTTGCTTCCAATCGTCGCATTCCAAGCGGCAATCTTGGCCCAGCAGCATCAATTTGGTCTTTTCCATCTGCTCGGTTTGAATGACATCGTCAATATCCTATTGTCGGTGCTGCTGTTGGATCTCATTATCTATTGTCAGCATTTGTTGTTTCATCGCGTAAAACCGCTGTGGCGATTACATCGAATGCATCACGCTGATTTGGATATTGATGTCACCACAGGAACTCGTTTTCATCCAATAGAGATTTTGCTCTCCATGCTGATCAAAATAACGTTTGTCAGCTTACTTGGTGTATCGCCTCTCGCGGTGGTGGTGTTTGAAATCATCCTCAACGTAAGCGCGATGTTTAATCACAGTAACGCCAAGTTGCCTTTAACCCTAGATCATTGGTTAAGAAAGTGGATTGTGACACCAGATATGCACCGAGTGCATCACTCGACGGAGGTGAAAGAGACCCACTCCAATTTCGGTTTTTTTCTATCGGTATGGGACCGTTGTTTTCGCACCTATCGCGCACAACCTAAAGCGGGTCATGAAGGTGTTGTTATTGGCATTCCAGAGATTCGCAATCCTAATGAACAACGGCTGGATAAGATGCTCACCCAGCCGTTTAGAAACCACTTCTGAATCCACTAGAGAAGAGCGGTGGCACGTCACGTAAGTTGGTAGCTGTGCAGCATCTCTTGTTGTTTGGCAGCGATGTTCGATACTTGTTGTGAACTCTCCACCATCGCCTCCAGCTGCGCACGGGTTTGCTCACCTTGGTCAGAGATATGGGCAATTGCACGAGTCACATCGACGGTTGCTCTCTGCTGCTCTTGAGTGGCATGGGTAATTTGTTCAACTCTTGCTCGGATCTGTTGTACTACCCGTTCAATATCTGAGAACGCGCAGCGAACCTCTCCGCTTGAAAGCAGCGCTTGTGACATCCCTTTACGCGAATCTTCAACCGCATGGCGACTCTTATCCGCCGCTAAAGTCAGTTCATTGATCATTTCGCTAATATTACTGGTTTGCTTTGAAGTATCGGAGGCAAGTTTTCGCACTTCATCAGCCACAACGGCAAAGCCTCTGCCCTGCTCGCCCGCTCTCGCAGCTTCAATCGCCGCATTCAGAGCAAGCAGATTGGTATTGGCTGCAATGCCACTGATCATGTCGACCATCTCGCGTATCGCATCCACCCGCTGATCAAGCTCACTCATCGCTTCTTCGTTGACATTGAGCGACAATCGCAGCGATTCCAATCGCGCTAAACTCTCTTCGACCACATCGACACCATGCGTTGTACTTTGCGCCGCTTCGTTTGCATCATAGCTTGATGCCGACGTCATTTGTGCGATGCTGTCGATAGAGGCTTCCAACTGAGCGACAGTGGTCGCAATGGTGGCTAGAGAGTCGTTTTGATTGGCTAAACTTACACTCGAGTGTTCAGCTGCGTAATGGCTGGTTTCTGCACTTTGATAGAGCGATTCACAATTGTTGGTGACGATACTCAGCGATGATCGTGTCGAGGCGATCACTTGATTGAGTTTCATGCTGATTTCTTTCAGCTCTCTTGGCCCAGCTGACACAATGTCATTTCGGTAGTCGTTATCGGCCATAGCGGACAAACCACCGAGCGTATTGCGTAAGCCGCTGTTGACCCATGCTCGGAAACGAATTCCAGCGACAACAATGACGATAGCGACGACTGCACTGCCAATGACAAGCAGTGAAATCAGTCGTTCGATCGTTTGGTGGACAATCTGTTCACTATCGTCGATGAGTGCCATTGAAGAGGCGGAAATCTCATTGAGCAAACTGAGCGTGTTATTAGACAACACGGTTGCCTTCTGGATATCGAACTGCTGGGCTTGTTGGCGTTCTACCCTAGTCATCACCAAAGAAAGCAAGCCATTTGGTTTGAAGCCATCCAGCACGATGTTATAGGGCGCACTCAGACTGCTAAACTCCATGACATCAGGGTGCCAATCTTTAAAGTCGTCAAACGCTAGTTCTATACCGGCGATGCGATTTTTCATTTCTTGGTATTCTTTCTCTGCACCCGTCAGATCTTGTTGCATCAGCAACATCAAGAACGTACTTTCCATTGAACTTGCCCCTGCACTAAAGCGGTTAGAGGCATCTTGTGACTCAGGATTATCGATGGCGAGAAAAGAGCTGATACGTGTCATTTCAGGGCCAATCGAACTTAACCCGTAACGAAAGGTGGAGATGCTTTTATCAAGCTCCTCTTGTTCACTGATCGTCTTCACTTGAGACTTAATGACGCGATCACTAAGTTGTTGAAGGCGGTTAGCATTCTCAAGCAAGATGTTTTTTTCATCTTGAGTGACGACATGTTCAAATCGTTCACCCATTTCCGTCACTTGAGCGATCAACAAAGCGATGGTGTCATTCAGCTGCACAATCCTAGCTCGCGTTGCATCTAGTTCAGTTGCGCTTTTCAGTGTCGAGCTGTAATTGAGTAACTTTATTTGCTCCAAAATATTTTGGGTAAGTTTGGCGTTATTGAGTGCTAAAGGGAGAGCTTGCTCTGATAAGGTATCAAACTGTACACCGATTTGATTGACACCACGGTAACTCGATGACGACAATGCAATAACAAACAGAAGGAAAGTAATGAACAAACCACTGATCATTTGGATCAGCGACAAAGAGTAGCGTTTATTGAAAGACATAGACAAACCAGCAAATCCATTCACAGAAATCAGTATGTGATTGGGGGTGAGTCTATGAGATGGCTGTGACGCTTACGTGACAAATATAAGACAGCGAGATGACAAGTGGCTCAATGTAACCGATTCATTATTATATCCATTTTTGCGTTGCTGAGTGGCTGTAGCCAAAGCCCGAAAGCCCCAGAAACATCAGCAGCACTTTGGGAACAAAACCGAGAGTTAAAAACCTTTTACGGCGAATGGTATGGCACGCCCTATCAGTTTGGTGGGAATACGAAAGAAGGGATTGATTGCTCTGCTTTTGTACAACAAGCGTTTCTCCACGCCTATCAACGAGCACTACCAAGAACGACGTTGGCACAGTTTAATGCTTCCCAGCCAGTACGTTGGGAAGAGAGGCAACAAGGCGATCTACTGTTCTTCAAAACAACGAAATCCGATTATCACGTTGGGATCTATCTTAACCACCAGCAGTTCATGCATGCGTCTACTTCAAAGGGAGTCATCATATCGCGAACCGATAATCCATATTGGGCGAGTAAATTTTGGCAAATAAGAAGGGTTACAATGTAACCCTTCTTATGAATACTGCGGACTAAAAACAAATCAGCGAATATTGCGGCTTAGTCGTATTTTGCTACAGCGGTATCGAACAGATTTTTTACTAAAGCAATATACTCATCTAAAAAATTAATCTGTTCATTGGTGGCTTTTTTGAGCCATACCCCAGCCAGAACTTCTCCTAGATCTTCCGCTACTGAATCCGCTTCTTTTAACAGTTTGAAGCGAACGCTAGAATGCAGCTCTGGGTTCTGTTCAAAAATCGCCATGATGTTTGAGGCGATCATGTCTGTCACCACATCTTCAATGGTTTCTGTGCCCGTATCGCCAACGTCAGACGCGAATACATCAAGATTTAAGGCAAGGTGCTCAATAAGAGCTAAGTATCCATCGGTTTCAACAACCACTCTTTTTCTCCGTCTGAATGCTTACTTACTGTGTAAGCTTACATCTTTTTTCTCTCTGTTAATACTAAGCCATGTCGAGAAAATTTCATCCATTTAATCAATTATAATTGCCAGAATTTGACTATATGGCGGACTTTGCACCAAAAGCGAACAAAGATCACTCTTCATGAACGGTCGTTTGGTTCCTGCCGCCTTCTTTTGAGTGATATAACGCACTGTCTGCTGCTTTTAGCCACTCCGTATGAGAGGTGAATTTTGCATCAAATTCACAGACACCCAAACTGATGGTGTAATTAATCGCAAATTTTTCCACGCAAACAATTTCTTGTTCAATACGTTTTCGTAACCGCTCTGAAAAATAACGCGCCTGATCTGCGCTGGTATGAGGCAGCAAAACCGTAAACTCTTCGCCACCAAATCGACCACACAGGTCACTGTTTCTCGCGGTTTTCTTCAGTAAAGACGCGGTCCTACGTATTACCTCATCACCGGCGTGATGCCCATAGGTGTCGTTGACTTTTTTAAAGTGGTCAATATCAAAAATGACCAAAGAACTCGGCGTGTCCAAGAACTGCATCCGAGAAAACTCTTCTTTAAGCGATTGCTCCCAAAAGGCGCGGTTAAACAGCCCCGTTAAGCCATCGCGACGGCTGATTTCAGATAAATGGTGATTGGTTTCTTTCAAATGCGTTTTACTGCGTGCAATTTCAGAGACATCATTGATTTGAATGGCGACATGACTAACGTCACCACACAGTGAGCGCAATGGTGTAATGACAATATCCTGATACATGTAGGTACTGCCATTGGAAACAGGTGAAAAGTTATGAAACTTGAAAAGATAAGGGCGGTTTTCCCAACTCGAGAAAGAGCGAGTTTCCAATATTGCGGCGGTATTAACCTTAGTTTCTAACCAAGTGCGCGGTAAATCAGAAAAAAACTCAAAGAGATTTTTACCCAAGATTGTCTGAGACATAACGCCACTATAGGATTGCATAAAACTGTTCCAAACACAGACGTTGTAAGAGCGGTCAATCACCACCAGCCCAGAGTCCATAGTATCGAGTATCTGCGTCACCCAGTGAAAATCGGCGATATTTAACGTCAGATCAGAGTTCATAGTGACTCCATAATTTCGTAGATAATACCAACGGAAGGTTTATCAATGAGAAATAAAACTTCACATTCGAAATCCAGTGATTCAGCAAAATAGGTGTATTCGACCGTAAAAAGCTCTTGAGACTCTTTGTCGCTGCCTCCTATGGCTGAAAAACTATCGATAATGGCCGGCTGTCGTAACGAAAATTGCTTGTCGAGTTGGCTACCAAGTGAGGTCAAAAAAGACGACACGAGTAAGTTAGAGACGTTAAGGATGATCTCATTGTGAGTGGTAAAGTCTTGGTGATAACCCAACTTTTGGCCAATCACATCAATATCGCGTCCCCATAAACAAACTAGTGCCTCGCCATGGATACCACCACCGACAAAACGCTGTGAAACCGCGACGGCACCTTCTCGTTTAATCACGTCCACCATGGTCATGTAAAGTTCACCGTAGGTCAGCGGGCCAACATTCGGCACAGGCAGTTGAATAAACTCGTTAAGGTGATCAGCCATAATGGCGGCCCCTTTGCCAAGTGCAATGTTGGTGATCTCTTTAAATTTCGAAAATGAGGTGAGTTTAGGATCGGCGGAAAGTTCTGGTTTTGAATGTGGGTCGGCGTATTGCAAGCCAAATTGGCTAAAGAACGGTTCTATTTCTCTTTTGGAAAACGGTTTAGATACAAACGCGAACGCACCTAACTCAAGGCAGCGTTGTTTCGCTTCGGCTTGAACATCTCCCGAAATGACAATGACATCAGTGTGATGTTGGCTGACAGGGAGCGAAGCGAGTAACTCGAACCCATCCATGATTGGCATCGTGAGATCAAGAAACAAAAGATCGATATTTTGTTCCATCATGATCTGCAAAGCTTCGTAGCCATCTCGAGCTTCGATTAGATGAATCGCTCTGTCGCATACAATGGAGCGACTGATTGACTTTCTGGCTACTGCCGAATCGTCACAGATTAGGATTTTCATACCACTATTGGAACCAACATCAAAAACTGAATGATACTTGTCGAATAATAAATGCTCTAGTGCCGAAGCCACTAAATTAGCAATGACTAAGCGACTCGATTCACAGTTGTGTTAATTCGCGAATCAAAATAATCACAATGTTTGAAAAGTTTGTCAGTTAACCAAATCCGAAATTGAGTTATGAATTAAACTATTAGATGTGCGGTGATCAAAAAGAGAGGACGACTATGTGGCAGGCCATTTCTCAACAGCTTTCTGAAACCTTAATGTTTTCCTACGATATCGTTGAAAAAGTGCATTTGTCTGGTGGCGACATCAACGAATGCTATATGATCAGCGATGGTGAGCAGCGCTATTTCGTTAAGATCAACTCAAAAGATTTTTTAAGTAAGTTCCAGGTTGAAGCGGAAAACCTTCGTTTGCTTCGCCAAACCGACAGCGTCACCCTACCAGAGTTGGTTTTGATTGGTAATACGAAATCCAACGCATTTATCATCCTTAATTTCCTCCCTACAAAGCCCCTTGAAGACCCCGAAAACAGCTATAAATTTGGCCAACAATTAGCTTATCTTCATCTTTGGGGCGAACAGAAAGAGTATGGCTGTGATCAAGACAACTACTTAGGTGCGACTTTGCAACCCAATGCGTGGCATAAGAAGTGGTCTACCTTTTTCTCAGAGCAACGAATAGGCTGGCAATTGCAACTTCTGAAAGAAAAAGGGGTCACATTCGGAGCGATTGATGAGATTGTTGAAGTTGTTGCTCGGCAGTTACTTAACCACAATCCCCGCCCCTCTCTCATTCACGGCGATTTGTGGCATGGTAATGTGGCTTTATCTGCCTTTGGACCTATTTGTTATGACCCAGCCTGTTACTGGGGAGATCGAGAATGTGACATTGCGATGACGGAACTTTTTGGTGGATTTAGCGCTGAGTTTTATTGTGGCTACGAAGATATTGCACCACTTCCTTTCGGTTATACTCAGCGCAAAGAGATCTACAATCTTTATCATATTCTCAATCACTGTAACCAATTTGGCGGCCACTATTTAGAGCAGGCGCAAAAATCGATCGACAAAATCCTTTCCTACTAACGTTATTTTTAGATGTGCGTCATGCAATTTTCGACGCACATCACTATCAACTCTAAGAAAGCGTTTCAATATTGAGTTAATAGTCAAGTTTCGTACTTAATTCGGCCCAAATAGCAACTTCTCTGCCTACTATGAAAACGAACACCCAAGCTTGGTATGTCGTGGTATAGGAAGCACTAAATCTAAAGCGTAGCTCCCTAAGTTAGACAGGTTAGACGTAAGGAATAAGATGTATGCGTAACTACACTGAGAAGAAATTTGCGTGCCCACACTGCGGCCATAAAATCGGAATTACTCTAGACGCCAGCAATGGCGACCAGGAGTTTTATGATGACTGCCCTGCATGTTGTCATGCCATTCATTTAAACATGATGGTGGATGAACTGCACGACACCATTAATCTCATCGTCGATGCCGACGACGAGCAAGTCTTCT
This sequence comes from Vibrio vulnificus NBRC 15645 = ATCC 27562, assembly GCF_002224265.1. NCBI lineage: Bacteria > Pseudomonadati > Pseudomonadota > Gammaproteobacteria > Vibrionales > Vibrionaceae > Vibrio > Vibrio vulnificus. The sequence goes on along the minus strand of NZ_CP012881.1, from coordinate 3,091,356 downwards.
AGTTACATGGGCTGGTGGATTGGTGTCGCTTAAGCAACGACACCTTTTGACAAAAGTACACGTTCAACAGTGTCAACAATCGCTTGGGTTTGCGGATCAAACTCGATATTTACGCTTTCCCCAACGTTACGCTGACCAAACAGAGTTCGATTTAATGTCTCCGGAATGAGATGCACACTAAAACGATCTGCTTCGACTTCCCCAATCGTTAACGAGCATCCATCTACGCCTATGTAGCCCTTCGCCAATATGTATTTCATCGCATCATCGTAAGGCAGTTTGAACCAAATGGTTCGGTTATTTGGTGTATCAATGATCTGATCGATCGTTGCGGTAGTACTGATGTGGCCCGACATTGAGTGACCACCAATTTCATCCCCAAACTTTGCCGCTCTCTCGATGTTGACTCGATCGCCAACACGAAGCGCTCCTAAGTTGGTTAACTGGAGTGTTGCTTGCATTAAGTCAAAGCTGACAAGCTCATCGGCTATCTTTGTCACCGTCAAGCAGCATCCATTATGAGCCACTGAAGCACCAATGGCCAAGCCACTAAGCATCTCACCACATAATCGAATGGTATGAGTTTGGAATGACTCTTTTGCCTCAATGATAATAACCTCTGCCGTACCTTGTACTATGCCTGTAAACATCTAAGTTACCTTCTTTTCTGTAGCCTGAAATATGAGATTCCATTATTATCACGGTGGAATATGCCTTAAGCGCCATGCACCGTCGGATTTCCATACTGCCCCCTTAGTTTAGGTTGTGCAACTACTGTTTTTTAGCGCCTTATAAACCACTTTTGTGGCCTTTGCCGATCGAAAACGTCCCAACGTGCGTCGCACGCTTAGCATATTTATCTTTTTCTTAAACATTGGAGTTAACGTGCATCGCTATAAAAAAGAAGCTTCTAGTTTGATTAAGCTCGCCACACCAGTTTTGATTGCATCTGTTGCTCAAACCGGTATGGGGTTCGTGGACACCGTGATGGCGGGGGGCGTCAGTGCAACAGACATGGCTGCAGTTTCTGTCGCTGCAAGTATCTGGCTGCCTTCAATTTTGTTTGGTATTGGACTATTGATGGCTCTGGTCCCTGTTGTCGCTCAGCTCAATGGGGCTGGCAATAGAGAGCAAGTTCCGTTTGAAATTCAGCAAGGCGCTGTTATGGCCCTATTGATCAGTATCCCTATCATTGCCGTTTTGTTTCAAACTCAGTCGATACTCGGTTACATGAATGTCGATGCGGTAATGGCAACCAAAACCATTGGCTATATACACGCTGTGATGTTTGCTGTACCTGCTTTTCTATTGTTTCAAACACTACGTAGTTTGACTGATGGCTTGTCTTTAACAAAACCTGCCATGGTGATCGGTTTCATCGGCTTACTATTGAACATTCCACTGAACTGGATGTTCGTTTACGGTAAATTGGGTGCGCCAGCCCTTGGTGGTGTAGGTTGTGGCGTTGCTACCGCCATTGTGTATTGGATTATGTTTTTGTTGCTACTGCTTTATGTGACAACGTCACAGAGACTAAGGCAGATTCAATTGTTTACTACGTTTCATCCACCTCAGCTAAAAGCGCAAGTTAAGCTATTTAAACTTGGGTTTCCGGTTGCTGCCGCACTTTTCTTTGAAGTAACTCTGTTCGCGGTCGTCGCTTTGTTGGTTGCACCATTAGGTTCTACTGTCGTTGCCGCACACCAAGTTGCCATTAACTTTTCTTCATTGGTGTTCATGTTACCTATGAGTATTGGCGCAGCGACCAGTATCCGTGTCGGGCATATGCTAGGTGAGAAATCGACAGAAGGCGCACGCATTGCTTCTCATGTTGGTATCTTAGTTGGTCTTTCAACCGCCGTGTTTACCGCTTTACTGACGGTTGTTCTGAGAGAACAAATTGCTCTCCTCTATACCGACAACCGAGTAGTTATCACCTTAGCAATGCAGTTGTTGATCTTTGCCGCTATTTATCAATGTACCGATGCGATACAAGTTATCGCGGCTGGTGCGCTACGTGGTTATAAAGACATGCGAGCAATATTCAACCGAACATTTATCGCCTATTGGTTACTTGGTCTACCTACTGGGTATGTTCTTGGTCTTACCGATTGGATTGTTGAACCTATGGGGGCACAAGGCTTCTGGGTAGGATTCATCGTCGGCTTATCTTCCGCGGCCATTATGTTGGGAGTTCGCCTACACTGGCTTCACCGCCAAAATGATGAAATTCAGTTGAACTATGAAGCGAGATAGCTACTAGCCCTCGCTTTCAGTCGACAAGATTCAACAAATCGACGAAATAAAGCGCGACTTTTCTATCGCGCTTTATTTTTATCTCAAGATTTTAGACTCTTAAATACCACAGTCTTCTGGCCTAATATTATAGTAGTTAATACGTTCTTGGTTCTTGTCCAAATAGAGATAATTAATACTATAGCCCAGCTCAAAAAGCATTCTTAACTGTTCATTCGTGCAGGTAGTCGGTTTGATGTCGACGTCAAAGACTTCATTCAACACCTCGACATCAATATCCATTTTTGAGTGTCCAATCAGTGATAAATGCAAATTGTACCCTTTGCTCTTGTGATTCACCGAGATCTTATCCAGTTGAGTGTATTCATCCAGCATCATTGGCAAAGTTTTGTTTCTTTCCACCACCGATCTATCGATAGCACGATCTTTCGCAGTAACGTAACTTGCCAAAAAACTCGCGCCAAAGAAAACCACAGTGCCAACGATCATACCAAGCAGTCCGAACCAAACTTTACTTCTCTTTATTGACATGGCTCCCGTACTGAAGAGTGCAATATAACAAACCACAATTCCTAAGAGCGAAGATAAATTGGGTAATTTTCCATTCATTGCAGGGAGGTAGATTGCGCTCGTCTGGCCGATAACCACCACACAAAATACAAACACAACGACCTTTAGAATTATTGAGCTTTTCCGCGTTTTCTCATTAAATGCTGTATCCATGTTTTCCCTACTCCACTCACAATGACGAATTGGCCAGTTGTATTGAGGCCATGATTTGTTTGCCGATCGGCAACCATTGTTCAGATTGCTCTACTGTTGTATTAAACGCGACAAATAAAAGCCTGTTGTCTATGGAGGTTCCATAAATGATGTTGTGAATTTGAGTGTCTATTGCAGGAGTAATCAACTCCATGATGATAAATTCTTGACCGTTAAGAGTACTGACTTCATCTCTGAACCAAGTCGCTGAGGGATATCTATTCTTAAACATATTAGAGATGACACCGTGCGCTTCTCTGATTTGATTCGGTGAAAGTGCATTTTGAGTATGATTAAACGCAAGAGTCACACCACCTGTCGAATCACTCAACACGTCAGTGGGTCGGTTGGAATTTGGAAACTTAACTTCAATCAACTCTTGAGGCATTGTTTGCAATTCTGTTGGCACCTGAATAATTAACTTACCGGCTAATACCTGTTTTGCTTCTAATTCTTTAGCAGCAACTACGGTGCTCATTGCCAACATACAAAGCGTGATAAAACAATATGACATCGCCATTTGCTTGTAATTCCTTACCATGCTCATCACTTCTCATTCCTTATATCGGTTAACTGCCGGTAATTAACCCTATTTGCGCAGGCTTTTCTAATAAAAGCGAATAAAACACAGTTGCATATTGTGTTTTTTGGAAAAAGCTTGAATAAGAAATGTGCGAACTTGAAATTTGTCTAAAATTTGCAACAGCACCCCATTTGTCACAAAGGGCTGGATTCAGGTGGGAAGTGCGGCACGTCTGAAATCATCGCCGCAAATGTAAGCACGGTGAAGTGCTCCCCAAATTGTTCAAACAGGCGCGACAAAGAATCATAGAGATATCTGGTGATAGTGTGTATGACACTAAGTTGTGATCCGAAGCGATTCTCATTAAACGAGCCAAACAGTGAATTCCAGCGAGATAAGTGATAACTCTTATGGAACATGGCCATCCTCGCAATTTAGCTGTCGATCAGCAGCAGCTATATGGTGCAAATAATTATAGGAAAAATAAGTATGGCCACCATACACGTTCGCTTTCAGAGACGGTGATGTTCTGCCAGATTAAGAAATGACAACGGCCAAGTTGGCTAGAACTACTCCATGCTGAGGAATCCCCTGATGATTTAGATAAAAATCATCAAGTTAAGGTAGATGCACATCTTGTCATGTGATCAAATGGTTTCGCCAAAAAACAACAACCAAACAACAAGATGTGCGAACTCAATATCTTACATGATTCTCTCTACCAATTCTGCCCTGAACTGCATTTAAAGCGACTTAATAGCTTAATGCTAGCTTGCCGAGCATTACTTGATAGCAAAACCCTTACGCTCACCGAACTTGGCCGCAACTTACCTTGCCAAGCTAGAACTAAGCACAACATAAAGCGGATGGATCGTCTTTTAGGTAACCACCACCTGCACCAAAAGAGACTCGCCGTTTATCGTTGGCATGCTAGCTTTATCTGTGCGGGTAACCCTATGCCCGTGGTTCTCGTCGATTGGTCTGATATCCGTGAACACAAGAGACTTATGGTGCTCCGAGCATCAGTGGCGCTACAAGGGCGTTCGGTCACTTTATATGAAAAGGCCTTTCCACTTTCAATGCAGTGCTCTAAGTCGGCTCATGACCAGTTTTTATCTGACCTAGCGAACATTTTACCTTCCTCGGTGACCCCACTCATTATCAGTGATGCTGGATTTAAAGTGCCATGGTACAAGTCTGTTGAAGAGCACGGATGGTACTGGCTGAGTCGAGTAAGAGGTAAAGTACAATTTGCTGAACTCGGTGCCGAAAATTGGCAGCCAGTCAGTAAGTTACATAGCAAAGCCTCTAGCAGAGCCAAAAGTCTTGGTTATCAAAAGCTGACCCGAAGCAATGCCATCAACTGCCAAATAGCGCTGTATAGAGCATTGCCTAAAGGCCGTAAGAATCAGCGTTCTACCCGAACAAACTGTCACCATCCATCGCCGAAGGTGTACTCTGACTCAGCAAAAGAGCCATGGGTATTGGCAACTAACTTACCAACGGCGGCTCGTACTCCCAAGCAGTTGGTGAGGCTTTACGCAAAGCGCATGCAGATAGAGGAAACCTTCCGAGACTTAAAGAGTCCCGCTTATGGATTAGGTCTACGTCAAAGTCGCACTAGTTGCCCCAAAAGGTTCGATATTATTTTGCTGATAGCTTTAATGCTGCAACTCATGTTTTGGCTGGTAGGAATACATGCACAGCAACAAGGATGGGATAGGCATTTTCAAGCGAATACAGTCAGAAATCGAAATGTCCTGTCTACCGTTCGATTAGGTATGGAAGTCCTCAGGCGACCAGACTACGAGATTACTACTCAACACCTTTTAGCAGCGGCCATGACTCTAGCTGAGCTGCTCTTAAAAGATGGCTATGCACTGGCGGATTTATGAGGGGATCCCTCAGTACTCCATGCTCAAAACATTGGATGGGCTTACGAGGCTAGGTATATCTGGAACGAAGCTAATCACCTTACAATTAGCCATGCTAGGCGCGTTTTTAATTGAACTCGAATTTAGAAACAAAGCCGCAGTAAGCACCAATTGCATGATATGAAACTTTACGCAACCCGTCTCTTAATTGCGACATTTTTTATATGGCCTTTCGTTGAATTTGCTCTGATAATGTCGATCAGATGAATTTTCACATCCAACTAAATTAACAAATTCATCAATTACCAATGATGATCAATATGTTTTCTAACGTGAGTTAAAACGCTACGGTTATATTTATTGGTGGAATTATTTGCATCCTATCATGAGCTATATGAAACGTAGATGTGATCACTTTTCTATTAGGATTGAGATATCTTGGGTAATTTTATGGATGTTGATTAATACGGAAATTGCGTATTTGCTTCTATCATTGGTTGAAAATTGATAAAGACAACAAATGCTCAACATAAAAAGGACTTTATATTTACATGTATGAACTTGCCATCATAATAAAAATATTTCTTGTTTTTAGCTTAATCAATACACTATTCAATAGTAGTAGTGATAAAGAAGCAGCCTTAAAAGAGCGTCGGACTAAGTTGCTAAGTGTGAAGCGTGATGCAAACCTTTCTGAAGAAGAGCGTTCCGCCCTCTCAGAGTTATATGGCTTTGATGTCGGATATTCTGAGGTTTATTACATCACTGAACCTTTTGAGGTGCATGTAATTCCAGATGATGAAGGAAAAACGAAATTCCTCGCTTTGGCAGATTATCCGGTAGCAATATCCGATAAAGCGATATACTTCCTTGATACTGAGGATCAACTTGCTGAAGTCGTTGTGGTTGCCGAGACAATTCTAGTCCTTCGTCTTAACGATTACTATATTGTCGATGAAATCAATAATACTCTTGCAAATGCGCCATCACTCTTCTCTAAGGGAGCTGAAGCATATGCGTCAAGCACAACACAACCTGTAGAGCAAGGTATGGGGCCAGCAACGCACACTGCCCGTCAAACCGTGTTAAAGTCTAAACGACCCGCCACCCAAACAGAAGTTTTGTATCTATCACCTCCATTTTACAATTTTCCCGTACCGCTAATTATAGTAGTGGCTGCGAGTATTTTTACGTACATCAACAAGATTGATATTGCCATTGAACCTATATGGCTTGCTCCAGTAGTTCTGCTTACGGTAACTGTTATTGCAGTACTGATACTTCTTTTAAAGACAAAGCCAAAATATGAACCTAGCAATATAGTGATAACGAGGTATTTCGGCAAAATAGAGTCTCTAGAGAGCTCTGATCGAAAAACTTGGCTGACATTCACTGAACCAAACGGGAAAACAAAAAAGGCTTGGATGCCAAGCCATTGGCAAAATACGGCGAGTATTAATAAAAATGTATACTTTGAAATTGAACAGAATCAATCGGCCGTTGTGCGAATAGGTTTAAACGAAATTTCAGAACGAGATTTTGCGAAAAGAAAACCACAATATCTTACTGCTGCTGTGGGATTACTCTGCGCTAGTTTAATCATCGCTTTCAACACAAAATTGGAATGGCGCGATGCGGCTTTTGCCATGCTTAAAAATAGCGCATCCTATCAAATTAGCACCATTCAAGATTGGGCATCGAGCGATTTAAAAGTTGGCGATCATTTATCAATCAATCAACCCCGTTTATGTTTAGATAGCTTTTCAAAAGATAATGCTCTTCTCTATTGCAACGTATTTAAATATGCGTTGACGGATGAAGACTTTCAAGTGGTTCCTAATACTGAGTTGGTCGAAGAGTATATAGATTTTATCAGCAATGAGCCAGATTATACCCCCGACGTCTCAGAAGGAGACTACATGTTGATGATGCTCGCTTTTGAAGTGAAAAAGTCGTATTCAGTCGATAATTTAGTCATGTATAGGCGAAGTGAATTAGCAATATTTACTGTAAAGAGCTTAATGGAAATCGCTAATCATTTAGCGAAATACTGCCCAACTGATGCAAAGAGTGAGGGTGTTAAAACGGATAATACATTAGCTACAGGAAGCTCAACTAGAAGTACAGATTCATTGGCTGCAGATTGTTCAGCGTTCAAACACGAGTTTTCAGTATTATGGCGAGAGGCAACAAAAAGCCACTGTAGCGACTACTGTTGGGACGAAGCATTACAAGGTGGCGAGTTTGCGAATGAAAAGTTACTTAAAAATAGTGATAGCCTTAAAAATTATCAAGGTAAATTACATAACCTGAGAAGTACAATATGGCGAAACAATCATGCTTCATTGAAGTTACCACCCCCAAAGCAAAACATTCTTTCTATTCAGTGGATGGGGCCAACGAGTGCTGATTTGCAAGAGATAGCCATGATGAGAGCAAATCCATATCCTGTCCATGACGATGTTAAAATAGAGACATTGAATAGGTTAATCCAAATGCAGGCTGAAGTTGCTTATCAACGCGTTGATGCAACTATCTTGAAGGCAGTGAATAACGACGAAGGACAACTTACGCTCATTTTAGCTCCCCGCATTCGCTCTAACCAAGCGATGGAGACAGTCATCAATCATGCATTTATGGCATTGTTTGGTCTAACGATGTTGCTCCTACTCATTATGTATTGGCTTAGTAGCAGATCCCATAACAAGAGGCGAGTTAAATCGGAAAATGCCTGGATTAGCTAGCTGTAGTAATCCAGACTTAATCTGGCAGTATTTCATGCTCCCTGATATGAATCACGTCCCTTAAGTAGTATGCCCACCATATTTATGGCACGCTTTGATGTTATTGACGCACCTCCCTTCTAACATTGCTGTACAGCACGACTGGTACAGCATTAGGATCAGGAGTAAAAGTCATGTTCACTAAAGTTGTCGGTATAGATTTTCAACCGCACCAACAGTTTGGACACTGAGTTAAATGATTACAATCACTAATATTGGGCAATGAGAGCAAGAGTTTACCGGCGTTTTTCAAGGTAGTTGTCATCATTCGCTTAGTTATTAAGCGGCTTTTCTTTCTGGATTTAGATGAACCTCACCAACGGGTTCACAGTTCCTTATCTTGCCTGACCAACGCTCTGGGTGTCGCTCTCTTGCTATCGACAACACATCCGAACGACGTCTTAAAATCTCGCTATCTTTACCACTGTGACGCTCTGATGGCGTAACGTAATTTAACTTACTGTGCTTGTGCTCGGTGTTGTACCAACGTACGAACGCCTCAACCCAACTACGACTTGCATCGAGTTGTTCAAAGCCTTTTGTTGGCCAGCTAGGCATGTACTTCACTGTGCGGAACAGCGACTCAACATACGGGTTATCATCACTGACTCTCGGGCGACTGTATGATGAAGTAATACCAAGCTCATCCATTTTCGCTCTGAACGTCAGTGACTTCATTGGCGCACCATTGTCCGAGTGAAGTACCAGTGGCTGATTAAAGCATTGCTCGCGCATCAGCGTCCGCTGCAATAACTGTGACGCTAACTCACCGCATTCACATTCGTAGACATCATAGCCAACGATTTTTCGGCTATAGATATCTTCAATCACGTAGAGAATAGTGCTGTCCCTTAACCACAGATGGCAAGTACGTAATGTCCCATGTGTACACCTGATTGGGACCTGTTGCCGTATAACTTGTTGGCTTGGCCTGCCTTTGTCGACTTCGCTGACGACCTCGGGTATGAAGCTGACCTTCTGCTTTCAAAACCCGATAGTAGCTCGACTCTGAAGCAATATACTCACCATTATCAAGCAACGTCGGGACAATTTGAGTTGGTGGTAAACTTGCGTATTCAGGGCGGTTGCACACCTCAATAATCGCATTGCGCTCTTGCGGTGATAGCTTGTTAGCAGGCACAGGTCTAACGCAGGTCGGTCTTTTGTCTGTCCGTATTTCACCTCGCTGATACCAGCGTCGATACGTTCTCAAGTCGATTTGAACTTCATTGCAGGCGTACTCTAGACGGCAGCCACTTCGCTTGGCATCGTGGATAAGAGTGAGCAAGTATTGCCTTTCATCGGTTGAGGTTAATCTTCCTCTGGCTCTTCCCCGTAAAAGGCTCTCAGCTTTTTTCGAAGAACCAATAGCGCCGCCGTTTCCGCTAACGCTTTTTCTTTAAAGCGTAACTCTTTTTTCAGCTCTTTAATTTCAAGTTTGTCAGCTTTAGCTTGTTTCTTGGCTTCAGCCTCACGCTCTTTAGCAGACATAAACCCTTGCATACACTCACTTCGCCAACCTTGCACTTGTTCAGGGAACAAGCCTTTCTCGCGGCAATACTGACTGAGTTCATTCTCCGTCATCGAGTAAGTTTCAGCGACAATGGCGAGTTTAGTTTGAGCAGACCACTGCTCTGATGAAGTATGACTATTTGGCACAGCGGCTCCTGAACGTCTAAGTTGCTGCCGCCAATGATACAGGGTGGCTGTGCTAATACCTTCCTCTTTTGCTACTTGGCTTACAGACATTGAATAAGGAGGCAGTAGCTTCTTCAATATGGCTTCTTTTCTTTCTGTTGGAATGCGATTCAAAACTCACTCATTACCACCCAAACTGGTTAAATTTTAACAGTGACAACTATCCTGCCAGAGGGGGGGTCGCTTAGCACCGTAGTCTCAATCTTGGGCAAATGCTTAGCTTCATTGACATAATCTATAGACATCGTACTGCTTTCAATGTTCGAAACTTTCCAAACCCCATTGGTCAAGGTCAAAGTCCATATTGTTTCGACATCTTTGAACTTTTTGCTCCCTTCTACAATTTTTCCTGTCTCTTTTACCATTAGGTAATCTTGAGTTTCTCCGGTAATAGCAACCACTACCATAGAACCTTCATGTTCTACAGATTGATTCCTATGAACAAATAGTAGTGGTTTAATTTTGGACAAATGGGTTACCTTACACACATTAACTAACCCTTGTTTTTTCCAATTCTCAAGATGTACTTGCTGCTGATTTTGCCAATACCAATCTGTCATCCAGTCTGAAACACTCGATAAGTCTTCACTCTCCCAACCAGCATGCACTCGATAGAAACAATCCTTTACTCTTTCTTGTACTTTTAACCACTCAAACAACTCACTGTAGCCAGCCATAAACCTTAGATCTTTTCTAGCGCGTTGCTCAGCTAGTTTCTCCTTGCAAAACACGTACACTATAAGCGGTGAAAAAAAGATTAATAAACATAGTATTAGTACCTTTCCCCAGAATGTCTCAGATAACACGCTTGCAATTTTTCCTCCAGGGCCAGCAAATGCGGGCTCTGCTACTACTAAACATGCAACCACAATTGCCGACAAATAAACCACTAATTTACTCATTGAACCTCCTTGTATACTATTTGGGCCTAACGCTGCGTTAAGGGGTGAGTGCCGTCTAAACCAACTTTCCGCAGGCCACTTTCACCACCAAAACTGACTGCAAACCAAAAATGCCACGCGGCATGAATCCCTCTTAAACGCCTTGTTATGCTTAAGCTTCAATGGGTTACGTTTTACTAAAAACAAGATTAACTCGACTTTGATTCACAAACAAAAGCCAAAAACCAAAAAACTGAAATGAATCATAGTTTTGATAATGAGGCTCGGAATTTTGGCAAATCTGGTTTGAAGTTTGAAAACCTAAAAATGGATTTCTGATTGAGCCAACCGCCCTAACCTCGCGCTTGCCCGAGAATTGAATGAGGCAATTCTCTGAATTTCCAGCGCCAAAGAATAAGTGTCCGAAAAGCAGCGCTCAAAAAAGCCAACTTGCCGAAAAACTCGAAACTAACAAGCCGAGGGAACAAAGAAAACCATAAACCACTGATTTTACGCGATTAAGCATAACGCCCAATTAAGGTGTGAGGCACGCAATGCCGAAGCTGCCGCATACCACCTTAACCACAAAAACCGACGCATAGTAAAAATGCCACGCGTTGCGAATCACTCTTAAGCAACTTGTTATACCGCTTTATTGAGGCTAAAATGACCAACATAAAGACCACTTAAGAGACCGATTATATGACCACTAGAATTTTAGCCGATGTTGCTGCAAGCATTACCGAGTTGAAAGCTAACCCTATGAAAGTTGCAACTAGTGCTTATGGCGAACCTGTTGCTGTGTTAAACCGAAATGAGCCAGCATTTTATTGCGTACCTGCCGAAGCGTACGAAATGATGATGGACAGACTCGAAGATCTTGAACTACTAGCTATCGCTAAAGAGCGTGAATCTGAAGAGAGCATTTCGGTAAATATTGATGACCTATAAACTCGACTTTAAAAAGAGCGCACTCAAAGAGTGGAAAAAGCTTGGCTCTACTCTGCAACAACAATTTAAGAAAAAGCTAATCGAGCGCTTAGATAACCCACATGTTCCAGCTTCAAAACTTTCTGGAGCTGACAACATGTATAAAATTAAGTTGCGTCAATCGGGCTACCGTCTCGTCTACAAAGTTGAAGACGATGTCATCATTGTAACCGTCTTAGCAGTCGGAAAACGAGAACGTAGCGATGTTTACCGTAAAGCCATGAAAAGGTTAGATGATTGATTGCGGTATAACGCCCAATTAAGGGGTGAACAACGCCTACACCCTAACCTAAAGCATTGTGCCATAACCACTAAATTTGAAGTAGAAGCAAAAATGCAAAGCGTTGTGAATCCCTCTTAAATTGCTTGTTATGTGCGTGCTATTTGGTTGCTCTGTTTAGTTGCAGTAAATCCCATTTGTTACCATAGAGATCTTGGAATACCACCACTGTACCGTACTCTTCAACTCGTGGCTCTTCATTAAATACAACACCATTTGTCTTCATTAACTCGTAGTCTCGCCAGAAATCATTAGTTTGTAGGAACAAGAACACACGACCACCCGTTTGATTTCCTACTACTTGCGTTTGTTCTGGTGTACTCGCTTGAGCCAAGAGCAAATTCGTACCATTGGAGTTTGGAGGGGGAACTTGAACCCAGCGTTTACCTCCACCTAAGTCAGTATCTTCAACCAGTGTGAACTGAAGTTTTTGAGTATAGAACTCAATAGCATCGTCGTAATTTTCAACGACTAGAGCGACGTTTCCGATTTGCTGCTGAACAGTTTTAGACATGATGATTTCCGCTATTTCAAAACGCTGATTGTACGCGATTTTGAGATTTTCCGAAAAAGCACATAACGCCCTGTTAAGGTGTGAGCAACGCAATACCGAAGCTCCCGCATACCACCTTAACCACTAAAGCAAAGGCATGGTAAAAATGCCACGCGTTGCGAATCACTCTTAAACAGTTTGTTAGCCGCTCATTCCCAAAGGTTACTGCTTACTCAACAGGAACTTACGCAAATCTCTCTCTGCACGCATAACAAACAGAATAAACACTTTGCCACCGTCTTGTTTATAGAAAACACGACATGGATTAACGACAACTTCACGATAACTTAAATGTTCTAGCTCGGGTGGAATACGACCTGACTCTGGGAAAGTTTGCAGGCGTTCGACTTTGGAGAAGATCGTTTGCACTAACTGCTTTGCAGCTACGATATTTTCAAGTGCGATGTATTCAGCGATATCGTTGAGGTCAGATAACGCTGGCTCAGTCCAGATTATTTCAGCCATTTTGACATTTTGTCCTTGGCTTCATCATGACTTAACACTTTACCATCAGCTAGTGCACGCTCACCTCGTGCAATACCCTCAAGAATAGCTAAACGATTTTGCATAAACTCGTAGTCATCAACATCAACGAGATACGCGGATGGCTTACCATGCTCAGTAATTAACACCGGTTCTTTGGTGTCGTGGAGATCCGCGAGGATCTTAGTTGCTTGACGTTTGAGTGATGTAACTAGTTCTACTTTCATGAGAGCTGCTCCAAAGGAATACTAAAGTGATACTATTCTATCACTTTGAGTATAGCAAGCTCCATGACGGCTAACGCCGCGTTAAGGGGCGCAGGCACGCAATACAAAAGTGGCCGCATAAAACCTTAACCACTAAACCCAACGCAAATTGAAAATGCCACGCGTGCCAAGTCCCTCTTTAACGCTTTGTTAGCTTTTTCGCCAACTTGTCTTATAGTTTTAAAAACACATAGGATGCCCAATATGAAACTTACAAGACTCATTTATACGAGCACCATAACAGAGCAAATGACACATGCTGACGTTGATGCCATTTTAGAGTCCGCCAAGCACAACAATTTGAAACTAGGGATAACTGGTATTCTTTTCTTCAACAGCCAGCACTTCCTTCAATGCCTAGAAGGTGAACGAAACACTGTCAACCAAGTCTATCGCTCAATTATTAATGATTCGAGACACCATAATGTGGTCATCCTTGATTACTCTGAAATTGACAGTAGAGACTTTCACGATTGGACCATGGGCTATATCCCTGCGTCCAGCACAACAAAACCTGTGACTCTTAAATTCTCAGCAACAAGCGCGTTTTCTCCATATGAAATGACTGGCAACTCTGCCTACTTGCTACTTTTGGAACTGAAAAGCAAGCTGCCTAACATATGAAAAGCTAACGCCCAATTAAGGTGTGAAGCACGCGACCACGATACTCAATTTGACCACCGTAATCACTGAACTAAACCCAAACCAAAAATGCCAAGCGTGCAGAATCACTCTTAAATTGTTTGTTAGCTTACGGGGTTAATGGCTGGTGACGAACTTGGTAGGAATGAGTGGACTTAGGAAGAAGCCCTGAGAGCTTACACTCTCTAGGTTCAACCCTGAAGTTACACCAGTTGCGACAACACCAGAACAAACCGCACTCACCCCATTTACTACTGCTGAAGCGAAATACTTTACGTTTTGAACGAATCTTTCCATAAAACCTCCTCGTTTATTTGTCGGATGTGAAACTAACAAATTGTTGATGTAATTTAGTGTGATAATTACAAACGTGAGTCCGGTTATTATGTCCAGGGTGCTGAAGTGGAGAATTGAACTCCAAACCTCTGCCTAAATCCACTAGGGGATAATTCTATATAAAACTCGAATATAGTCAACAAGTTGAACTAGTAAGCTAACGCCGCGTTAAGGGGTGAGTGCCGCATAAATCAAGTTTCTGCAAACCACTTTCACCTCCAAAACTCACTGCAAACCAAAAATGCCACGCGGCATGAATCCCGCTTAAACGCCTTGTTATGCTTAAGCTTCAATGGCTTACGTTTTACTAAAAACAAGATTAACTCGACTTTGATTCACAAACAAAAGCCAAAAACCAAAAACCAAAAAACTGAAATGACTCATGATTTTGAAAATCAGACTTTGAACTTTGGCAGCTAAAACGAAAAAACCTAAGATCAAATTTCTGATTGAGCCAACCGCCCTAACCTCGCGATTGCCCGAAAATTGATTGAGGCAACACTCAGAATTTTCAGCGCCAAAGAATTGATGTCCGAAAAACAGCGCTCAAAAAAGCCGACTGCCGACAAACACAAAACTGAAAAGCTGAGGGAACAGAGAAAAACCATAAACCACTAATTTTACATGATTAAGCATAACGCCTTGTTAAGGGGTGAGCAACGCAATACCGATGCCACCGCATACCGCCTTAAACACTAATACCAACGCATAGTAAAAATGCCACGCGTTGCGAATCCCTCTTGAACAATTTGTTATGTGCGTTGCTCAATTTCTGCTTTATAGAGCTCTGAACCTACAGCTATCTCCCACAAGTATCCATCTGGATCAGAGAAGTAACCTGAAAAACCACCCCAAAACACTGCCTGTCCCTGTTTGACGATTTTCCCACCATTATCCTCAGCTTTTTTCAGCAGACTAAGCACTTCACCAGACGAACGAACATTTCTAGCCAGTGTAATACCGGCAAAGCCTGATCCATTTGGTTCAACACCAACATCTTTTGCTAATTCGGATTTGGGAAACAGAGCTAATTCCGGACCATCAATATCCAGAAATACAATTTCATCAGATTGATAATCTGTGCGTTCTAATCCAAGTACGGTTTCATAGAACTTTGCGGAAACCTCGATATTTGATACACCCAATGTAATGATTGATAGTTTTCTCATTTTATCTCCAAGCACATAACGCCGCGTTAAGGTGTGAGTAACGCAATGCTGGAGCCCCTGCAAACCATCTTAACCAC
Organism: Vibrio vulnificus NBRC 15645 = ATCC 27562; assembly: GCF_002224265.1. Lineage (NCBI taxonomy): Bacteria > Pseudomonadati > Pseudomonadota > Gammaproteobacteria > Vibrionales > Vibrionaceae > Vibrio > Vibrio vulnificus. The sequence goes on along the minus strand of NZ_CP012881.1, from coordinate 3,075,783 downwards.
AAATACCAACGCATGGTAAAAATGCCACGCGTTACGAATCACTCTTAAACGCTTTGTTAGGTGTTTCGTGGTATAGATTAAGGCTGAATAACCTATCGGCAAAGCTATCACTTTTTCGGCGAAGCAAAAGCGTTTTTTCCTTTTCCAGTTGCCTATTTGCTAAATCTGCAGCACCAATTAAATCAGGGAAAAGTGTCCCACTATGCACGTTCATTGACTCCAAATGCCTCAAAAAGTCATCTCTATTAGACATTGGTATTTTGATTTTATACAACACAGGTGCATGCCCATTTAAATTGAGTACCTTAGGGATGAATTCGTCAATATCTTCGCCGTTAGGCGTAAGTGTGAAAACACCTCCCTGACTAATAACCCTCTGGTTTTCCTCACACAATGCATCATGGATGAATCTAATACTTTCGTCTTCTGATTCAACTCTATGGTCTTGATTAATATGTAAATCATGAAACGCTGCTGGAGAGAATACCCAAAGTGCGTGATACCCAGATTCAGGTAAAGTTTGAGAGATGAGTGAAAAATATAGCGATACATAAGGCGATCTAGACCAATCAAGCAAAGGTGTAGACAAACCAAAGTGCTGACCTAAAGACCACCATTCCATATCATTCAAGCTAGTAGGGCTAGCACCTCTTCTGCCAACAGTGTTAGTCTTAAACCTAGACAAATGTTCTTTAAGTAAATCATGTCGAGGCTTAAGCTGTATCAAACCTTTGATTTTAGAGGCTTCTGAAGAATTATAATTACTAATCTCAGAGAGCATATTTTTATAGTCCCGATCAAACTTAGATCTTAAAGTCCAATCAGAGTCAGCTTGTCCTCGAAATATAAATTCCGACCAATCTAAAAAACTAGCTTCGAGGAGATAGACCAAGTCACCCCAACATTCCACTGTTATCTCAGCGAACGCCTCTTTCACTTCCCATTGGTTAAACATATCTTCCATCTCCTAGAAACACCTAACGCCCGCCTAAGGGGCTGGCAACGCATGCCACTAAACTCAAACACAACAACTGCAACCACCGCGGCTCAATGGGACTGGAAACGCCACGCGTTGACAGTCCCTCTTGAGGCGTTTGTTATGTGGCCGGCCACTCTCGCGATAAAACGGACATTTGGACTTTGTCCATGAATCGGCCATTGCGATAACCCGATTCTCTTTTGATACCTTCGTGCTGATAGCCTGCCTTTTCATAAGCTTTGATTGCCGCTACGTTGTCACAATATGCGGTCAATTCTATTCGATGTAAGCCAAGCTCTCGGAATCCATAATTAGTGACTAAACGCGTGACTTCTGTTCCTAGCCCCTTGCCCCAAAATGCTTTATCACCAATGAGGATAAAATACTCACCACTTCGGTTAAGTGAGCTAATCCCTGAAATACCAGCATAACCAATCAGTTTTTGGCTTTCTCTACTCGATACCAAAAGAAATCGTCTTTGAACTTGAGTTAATGTCCGACAGCCACTTAGCAATATCTGAACGAGATTGCGGATAGGCATAAGCTGACAGGCTGAATTGTGTCACTTCCCTATCACCAGACCACTGATAAAAGTATTCAGCATCATCAACTTCAAGTGAGCGAAGCCTGATTTTTAATGATTCTATGAACATAGTTCCGTCTTATTTTCACTGAGGACACATAACGCCGCGTTAAGGGGTGAATGCCGCATAAACCAAGCTTCTGCAGACCACTTTCACCACCAAAAATCACCGCAAACAAAAAATGCCACGCGGCATGAATCCCGCTTAAACGCCTTGTTATGTTTAAGGCTCAAAGGGTTAAGTTTGCGATACCAATAGCTTAACTCGACTTACCTTTGCAAACCAAAACCAGACGCTAAAAAGCTGAATTAAATCATAAATTTGATTGTGCTAACTTTGAGTTTTAACGTGAGAAACAGAAAACTAGAGCTCAAACTTTGAAACTAAGACGCTTTATTCGACTCACAAACGCACTGAGCTTTAATGAGGCAACTCTCAGAATTTTTAGCGCCCACGAATTGGAGTCCAGAAAACAGCGACCACCGAAAGCCAGCTTGCCGACAAGGCCAAAATTAGAAAGCAAAAAAATCTGCAACCAACTGATTTTACGTGACTAAACATAACGCCGCGTTAAGGGGTGAGTGCCGCCTAAACCAGCTTTCCGCAGACCACTTTCACCACCAAAACTCAACGCAAACCAAAAATGCCACGCGGCATGAATCCCTCTTAAACGCTTTGTTATGTGCTAGATAGCGCCATGAATATAGAGAGCACAAATAATGAGTATTATTGGTATAAGAATTGGTGCTCCAAATACTATAATGCGAGCCACTAAGGAAACGCGAGGAGCTGGGATCCCGTAACTATTTTCACCATCTCCTCCTTTCTTAAAACATAGAATCAAATTTACTAATGGCAACCATAGCACAAACGCCAACCATGGCTTCCAACCAATGTCTTTAACTCGTCCATCTGAAAATACGACTGATAATGGAATTTGAATAAACCATAATGCAAACACATCATAATAGAATCCATATGCACCATCGTTGCTATTCACTTGCATTGGCGTAAATCCAACTAGAAAGCGATGAACATCATTATTAAGTAAATTATTGGCAACTGGGTTATTTACAAACCACATTAAGAAAACTTGAACTAATACAGGTAACAGAAGCCAAGTAATTAACATAAAGTAAGTATATTCAACCCTCCCAACACGGGAACTTTTTTTTGACACATGTTTTACCTTTGGCTTAAACGTTTTTCGCATCATATTTGGCACAAGTGCATCATCAGTCTGCGCTTTGAAGCATGACTTGCATACCATGTCACCTTCAATAAGTTTCAATTCACCATCATCTACTTGTATGTTACAACTACTACACTTCACTAGCTTTTCCTTATTTCACATAACGCCGCGTTAAGGGGTGAGTGCCGCCTAAACCAAGTTTCCGCACACCACTTTCACCACAAAAATCACCGCAAACCAAAAATGCCACGCGGCATGAATCCCGCTTAAACGCCTTGTTATGTTTAAGACTCGAACGGTTAAGTTTTACGATACCAAGAGCTTAACTCGACTTATCTTTGAAAACCAAAGTTAGAAGCTAAAAAGCTGAATTAACTCATAAATTTGATTGTACTGACATTGAGATTTTAGCGTGAGAAACCGAAAGCTGGTGCTCAAACGTTGAAACTAACATCGCTTCATTCGACTCACAAACGCACTGAACTTTAATGAGGCAACTCTCTGAATTTTTAGCGCCCACGAATTGGAGTCCAGAAAACAGCGACCACTAAACGTAACTTGCCGACAAGACCAAAATTAGAAAGCTGAGAAAGCAAAGAAAAGATGCAACCAACTGATTTTACGTGACTAAACATAACGCTGCGTTAAGGGGTGAATGCCGCATAAACCAACTTCCCGCAGACCACTTTCACCACAAAAATCACCGCAAACTAAAAATGCCACGCGGCATGAATCCCACTTAAACGCCTTGTTAGTTGCGTAACTGATGTTTGCCAAAGAACTTAGTCCAAGTAGTCTGGCGTGCTAAGGTTAGTACCACAAACCTTACATTTATAATCACCCGTTGGCTCACCTTCCATCAAAGCACTTGCTATTGCAGCAAGTAACCCAGAAAAGAAACCTCTTGATTCAGTTTTAGGTTCTGTTTTTGAAAAGCTCTCATACTTATGAACCGTAACTTTTTTGCAGTTACAACAGAACGCTTTTGTTTCCTCAGCGCCGTAAGCATGTACCACTTTGCTTCTCCTTTGATACGAATTTATCTTCTAGCAACTAACGCTGCGTTAAGGGGTGAATGCCGCACAAACCAAGTTTCCGCAGACCACTTTCACCACCAAAACTCACCGCAAACCAAAAATGCCATGCGGCATGAATCCCGCTTAAACGCCTTGTTATGGCTTGGACTTAAGGTGTTCTTTACTTGCCTGATTTAATCATTTCTATGATTTTGTTGGCTTTTTCGAAGTGATCTAGCTGGTGAGTTTGAATCCACCAAGTAGCTGCTTCCATTAACAACTCTGGATCGTCGTTTTTATTAGCGAAAAATGCATAAAATGAAACACCAACATTCTCACCCTTTTGTGCGATTTTCTTAGCACAAACATCTAACACTTTACGGCGTAAGGATTCACGCATTCATTATGCCCTCTTTGATTAAAGTAAAAACAACACTTTACACAACGAATAGAACACAAACAACAAACACTGTTCATCCAACCAGTATAACTTTTAAAAGAAGCCATAACGCCGCGTTAAGGGGCGCAGGCACGCACTACAAACGTTACCGCATCACACCCTAACCACTAAATAAACTGCAAGCCAAAAATGCCACGCGTGCCAAGTCCCACTTGAACGCTTTGTTATGCGCCTTGCATCCAAGCTCAACTAATACCATAATTAGGTATCTATTGGTACTGAGGACTAAGTTATGGCTAAGAACACTAGTATTACTTTGGGTGACCATTTTGACGGTTTTATTGCTAATCAAATCCAAAGCGGCCGCTATGGCTCTGCAAGTGAAGTTATTCGTTCTGCTTTACGTTTACTTGAAACCCAAGAAACTAAAATGAACACTTTACGCCAGTTGCTTGTTGAGGGCGAAGAAAGTGGAGTTGCGGATTATGACCTTGATTCGTTTATCAATGAGTTAGATAGCGAAGAGAGAAAATGAGACCATTTCAGTTAACTAACAAGGCGAAATCTGATTTAAGAGATATAGCCTTGTTTACCTCTCGACGCTGGGGTCGCGAACAGCGAAATATTTATCTAAAACAGTTTGATGACTCATTTTGGCTGTTAGCCGAAAATCCTGATATTGGTAAAGCCTGTGACGAAATTCGCGATGGCTACAGAAAGTTTCCACAAGGAAGCCACGTAATATTTTATCGTCAGATCGGCAGTCAAAATATTGAGATTATCCGTATCCTTCACAAAAGCATGGATGTGAATCCAATTTTGGGCGCATAACGCCGCGTTAAGGGGTGAGTGCCGCCTAAACCAAGTTTCCGCACACCACTTTCACCACAAAAATCACCGCAAACCAAAAATGCCACGCGGCATGAATCCCGCTTAAACGCCTTGTTATGGCTTGGACTTAAGGTGTTCTTTACTTGCCTGATTTAATCATTTCTATGATTTTGTTGGCTTTTTCGAAGTGATCTAGCTGGTGAGTTTGAATCCACCAAGTAGCTGCTTCCATTAACAACTCTGGATCGTCGTTTTTATTAGCGAAAAATGCATAAAATGAAACACCAACATTCTCACCCTTTTGTGCGATTTTCTTAGCACAAACATCTAACACTTTACGGCGTAAGGATTCACGCATTCATTATGCCCTCTTTGATTAAAGTAAAAACAACACTTTACACAACGAATAGAACACAAACAACAAACACTGTTCATCCAACCAGTATAACTTTTAAAAGAAGCCATAACGCCCAATTAAGTGGTGAGCAACGCACAAACCAACCTGCCGCACACCACCTTAAACACCCAAAATCACCGCAAACCAAAAATGCCACGCGTTGGGAATCCGCTTGAATTGTTTGTTATACGAGCGTACGCATACAGCCAAACTGGGCAAAAACAGATTACCCAAAACTCAAAAAACCACAATTAAACCAAACACTTTTTGTGATTCAACAAACAACCAAAGTAACTATGTGCAGAAGGAAGTTCAACAACAAATGAACAGGAACATTCAGCCAACACCGAAGCCTTTGTACAACTAAACTCAACGCTGCTGACTTTCAGCAAAAAACAGTCTGCCGATTAACTTGCCCTACCCACATTTTGCGCGAGAAAAGGCCGATTCAAAATACACTGCCAAAGGCAACAAGAACGAGAAACAACGGAAGTTTTGGACACTTCGTATAACGCTGCGTTAAGGGGTGAATGCCGCCTAAACCAACTTTCCGCAGACCACTTTCCCCACCGAAACCAACCGCATACCAAAAATGCCACGCGGCATGAATCCCACTTGAACGCCTTGTTATATCTAATTTTTTATTTGGTTTGCAATTGCCGTGATACAACGCTTTGCTGAATTACACACACCAGACAACTGAAAGAAACCATGAATGACACCTAAATAATACTCTCGGTAAACCTCAACTCCTTGTGCAAGCATCAACTTGTATAGTTGCTCGCCCTCATCACGTAATGGGTCAAACTCTGCTGTGATAATAGTAGTGGTAGGCAAACCACTAAAGTCACCATTTAAAAGGTTAAGCTCTGGTTCATTAATTTCTTGGCAGCTACAGTTCGCGTATAGCTCGAAGCCAGAAAGAAGCATATCTGCCGTTATAATGTAATCTGAAGCGTTTTCTCTGTAGCTCTGCGTACTACCTTTTGGATCCAACATTGGATAGATAAGAATCTGCTGACGAGGTAACCACTGTTCTAGCTTCTTTAACCTAAGCGTTGTAGCCAAAGCTAACTGCCCACCTGCGCTATCACCTATAAATACCAAATGCTCTGAATCACCACCATACTTATGCGCTTGCTCCTTAATACCAAGTACAGCTTGGTATACATCGTCATGTGCTGCTGGATAAGTATGTTCCGGTGCCAGTCTGTATTGAATGCAAACAACTATAGCGTTGGACAGAAGAGCAATTTGTCTTAGCTGAACATCATGTGTTTCAAAACCACCACTGATGAAACAACCTCCATGAAAATAGACCGCGATAGGTAAGTTCGCTTCACTTGTGGGCTTGTAAATCTTAACTGGAATACCATTGAGTACATCTAAGTATTCACTTTCAATTTTAGGACTCTCGCCTGCTAGTGCGGTGCTACCGATATAACCAGCACGGCGTTCAGCGATTGTTTGTGCTGAAGGGCAAGGTTTACCATTAGATTGAAATTCTTCGACTAGCTCTCTGATGCCAGCTTCTAGGTGGTTGGTCATTCTATAACTCTATAACTAAAAGATCGGAGAATAATATACCAATGCAGACTCATGTATATACATACAGTTTAGATGTGTGATGTAAATTTGATATAACGCTGCGTTAAGGGGTGAATGCCGCATAAACCAAGTTTCCGCACACCACTTTCACCGCAAAAATCACCGCAAGCTAAAAATGCCACGCGGCATGAATCCCACTTAAACGCCTTGTTATGTTTAAGGCTCGAACGGTTAAGTTTTACGATCCCAAGAGCTTAACTCGACTTAACTTTGAAAACCAAAACCAGACGCTAAAAAGCTGAATTAACTCATAAATTTGATTCTAATGATTTTGAGTTTTAGCGTGAAAAACCGAAAACTTGAAACTAAGATGGCTTCATTCACTCGCAAATTCACTGAATTTCAATGAGGCAACTCTCTGAATTTTTCGCGCCCACGAATAGGAGTCCAGAAAACAGCGACCACTAAATGTAACTTGCCGACAAGAGCAAAATTAGAAAGCTGAGAAAGCAAAGAAAAGATGCAACCAACTGATTTTACCTGATTAAACATAACGCTGCGTTAAGGGGTGAATGCCGCATAAACCAACTTTTCGCAGACCACCTTCACCACCAAAACTGACTGCAAACCAAAAATGCCACGCGGCATGAATCCCGCTTAAACGCCTTGTTATGTTTAAGGCTCAAAGGGTTAAGTTTGCGATACCAAGAGCTTAACTCGACTTACCTTTGCAAACCAAAACTAAACGCTAAAAAGCTGAATTAACTCATAAATTTGATTCTAATGATTTTGAGTTTTAGCGTGAGAAACCGAAAACTGGAGCTCAAACTTTGAAACCAAGACGCTTTATTCGACTCATAAACGCACTGAGCTTTAATGAGGCAACTCTTAGAATTTTTCGCGCCCACGAATTGGAGTCCAGAAAACAGCGACCACCGAAAGCCAGCTTGCCGACAAGACCAAAATTAGAAAGCAAAAAAATCTGCAACCAACTGATTTTACGTGACTAAACATAACGCCCGCTTAAGTGGTGAGCAACGCTACCAAAAAACTCGACTATTGCACCGTAAACACAAAAGTCAAATCAAACCAAAACCGTCGAGCGTTGCGAATCCGTCTTAAAGCGTTTGTTATGTAGCTAGTCACTACTACCCAAATCAAGAAAGTCTATTCCACCAGAGCTGTCTAAACTCGTGTTCGTAACTTTACCCTTCCCCCCTCTGGCAGGATAGTTGTCACTGTTAAAATTTAACCAGTTTGGGTGGTAATGAGTGAGTTTTGAATCGCATTCCAACAGAAAGAAAAGAAGCCATATTGAAGAAGCTACTGCCTCCTTATTCAATGTCTGTAAGCCAAGTAGCAAAAGAGGAAGGTATTAGCACTGCCACCCTGTATCATTGGCGGCAGCAACTTAGACGTTCAGGAGCCGCTGTGCCAAATAGTCATACTTCATCAGAGCAGTGGTCTGCTCAAACTAAACTCGCCATTGTCGCTGAAACTTACTCGATGACGGAGAATGAACTCAGTCAGTATTGCCGCGAGAAAGGCTTGTTCCCTGAACAAGTGCAAGGTTGGCGAAGTGAGTGTATGCAAGGGTTTATGTCTGCTAAAGAGCGTGAGGCTGAAGCCAAGAAACAAGCTAAAGCTGACAAACTTGAAATTAAAGAGCTGAAAAAAGAGTTACGCTTTAAAGAAAAAGCGTTAGCGGAAACGGCGGCGCTATTGGTTCTTCGAAAAAAGCTGAGAGCCTTTTACGGGGAAGAGCCAGAGGAAGATTAACCTCAACCGATGAAAGGCAATACTTGCTCACTCTTATCCACGATGCCAAGCGAAGTGGCTGCCGTCTAGAGTACGCCTGCAATGAAGTTCAAATCGACTTGAGAACGTATCGACGCTGGTATCAGCGAGGTGAAATACGGACAGACAAAAGACCGACCTGCGTTAGACCTGTGCCTGCTAACAAGCTATCACCGCAAGAGCGCAATGCGATTATTGAGGTGTGCAACCGCCCTGAATACGCAAGTTTACCACCAACTCAAATTGTCCCGACGTTGCTTGATAATGGTGAGTATATTGCTTCAGAGTCGAGCTACTATCGGGTTTTGAAAGCAGAAGGTCAGCTTCATACCCGAGGTCGTCAGCGAAGTCGACAAAGGCAGGCCAAGCCAACAAGTTATACGGCAACAGGTCCCAATCAGGTGTACACATGGGACATTACGTACTTGCCATCTGTGGTTAAGGGACAGCACTATTCTCTACGTGATTGAAGATATCTATAGCCGAAAAATCGTTGGCTATGATGTCTACGAATGTGAATGCGGTGAGTTAGCGTCACAGTTATTGCAGCGGACGCTGATGCGCGAGCAATGCTTTAATCAGCCACTGGTACTTCACTCGGACAATGGTGCGCCAATGAAGTCACTGACGTTCAGAGCGAAAATGGATGAGCTTGGTATTACTTCATCATACAGTCGCCCGAGAGTCAGTGATGATAACCCGTATGTTGAGTCGCTGTTCCGCACAGTGAAGTACATGCCTAGCTGGCCAACAAAAGGCTTTGAACAACTCGATGTAAGTCGTAGTTGGGTTGAGGCGTTCGTACGTTGGTACAACACCGAGCACAAGCACAGTAAGTTAAATTACGTTACGCCATCAGAGCGTCACAGTGGTAAAGATAGCGAGATTTTAAGACGTCGTTCGGATGTGTTGTCGATAGCAAGAGAGCGACACCCAGAGCGTTGGTCAGGCAAGATAAGGAACTGTGAACCCGTTGGTGAGGTTCATCTAAATCCAGAAAGAAAAGCCGCTTAATAACTAAGCGAATGATGACAACTACCTTGAAAAACGCCGTTATGTTTCAAGTACTTATTGTGAAATACTCTGTTTCCCCAGCTCCTCGATATAACTCATTATTTCTTCATAGCCTTGATACAACTCCGGGGGCATAGCATTTTTGAACTCCTGTTTACTCAGGCACGGGGAATACAGAAAGCACTCTAGAAATGAAACATTTATGGCGTTTAACAATTCATTTCTACTCCGGCAAAACAAAGAGTTAACCCAGAGAAAGCAACTTTCTAGTTCAGCTAACTTCCTCTCTTTGCACAGCTTTTCCGCCACTCTCTGCAAACTAGCCATATCAAGGTGCAACAAACCTTCATTAAACTCTATATCCTCTCGGACTTCTGGATATCGTTTCAGTAATTGGTCATAGAACTCACTAATAATAGCTCTATCACTTACGGACTCATCCCACTCTGGATAATTCAACTTTCCCTCCGGAAACATAACGCCTTGCTAAGGGGTGAGCAACGCATTATCACAAAACCAAAACCTTGCCACCGTAATCACTGAAGCCAAGTTTAAACCAAAAATACCAAGCGTTGGGAATCCCTCTTAAGCAACTTGTTATGTTTTACTACAAACGATTGATTTACATGACAAAGAACTGAATTTCTCGCTGTAGTTTCTGAGCCTAGTCACAAGACTAATACTCACTTGACCACCAAATGCGACCAACCCAAAACAAGTATGAACACTTCCCTGCCCAATGAGGCAACCCGACAAAACTCCAACAAACGCCCTCTCTTTCCAACCAAAGCGCAGAACAATGGCAAATTGCCGAGGCAACTGCCAAGCCGAAATGCTAACTGGCTAAGAACCTAGAAGCGACTTTGAGTCAGTTAAACAAGAAGCCAGCCACCACGACCTGACAATGAAGCAACCCACGAACATTGGCATGTTTTGCGAGCTGAGAGATTCCCCCTCTGGCAGGATAGTTGTCACTGTTAAAATTTAACCAGTTTGGGTGGTAATGAGTGAGTTTTGAATCGCATTCCAACAGAAAGAAAAGAAGCCATATTGAAGAAGCTACTGCCTCCTTATTCAATGTCTGTAAGCCAAGTAGCAAAAGAGGAAGGTATTAGCACAGCCACCCTGTATCATTGGCGGCAGCAACTTAGACGTTCAGGAGCCGCTGTGCCAAATAGTCATACTTCATCAGAGCAGTGGTCTGCTCAAACTAAACTCGCCATTGTCGCTGAAACTTACTCGATGACGGAGAATGAACTCAGTCAGTATTGTCGCGAGAAAGGCTTGTTCCCTGAACAAGTGCAAGGTTGGCGAAGTGAGTGTATGCAAGGGTTTATGTCTGCCAAAGAGCGTGAGGCTGAAGCCAAGAAACAAGCTAAAGCTGACAAACTTGAAATTAAAGAGCTGAAAAAAGAGTTACGCTTTAAAGAAAAAGCGTTAGCGGAAACGGCGGCGCTATTGGTGCTTCGAAAAAAGCTGAGAGCCTTTTACGGGGAAGAGCCAGAGGAAGATTAACCTCAACCGATGAAAGGCAATACTTGCTCACTCTTATCCACGATGCCAAGCGAAGTGGCTGCCGTCTAGAGTACGCCTGCAATGAAGTTCAAATCGACTTGAGAACGTATCGACGCTGGTATCAGCGAGGTGAAATACGGACAGACAAAAGACCGACCTGCGTTAGACCTGTGCCTGCTAACAAGCTATCACCGCAAGAGCGCAATGCGATTATTGAGGTGTGCAACCGCCCTGAATACGCAAGTTTACCACCAACTCAAATTGTCCCGACGTTGCTTGATAACGGTGAGTATATTGCTTCAGAGTCGAGCTACTATCGGGTTTTGAAAGCAGAAGGTCAGCTTCATACCCGAGGTCGTCAGCGAAGTCGACAAAGGCAGGCCAAGCCAACAAGTTATACGGCAACAGGTCCCAATCAGGTGTACACATGGGACATTACGTACTTGCCATCTGTGGTTAAGGGACAGCACTATTACCTCTACGTGATTGAAGATATCTATAGCCGAAAAATCGTTGGCTATGATGTCTACGAATGTGAATGCGGTGAGTTAGCGTCACAGTTATTGCAGCGGACGCTGATGCGCGAGCAATGCTTTAATCAGCCACTGGTACTTCACTCGGACAATGGTGCGCCAATGAAGTCACTGACGTTCAGAGCGAAAATGGATGAGCTTGGTATTACTTCATCATACAGTCGCCCGAGAGTCAGTGATGATAACCCGTATGTTGAGTCGCTGTTCCGCACAGTGAAGTACATGCCTAGCTGGCCAACAAAAGGCTTTGAACAACTCGATGCAAGTCGTAGTTGGGTTGAGGCGTTCGTACGTTGGTACAACACCGAGCACAAGCACAGTAAGTTAAATTACGTTACGCCATCAGAGCGTCACAGTGGTAAAGATAGCGAGATTTTAAGACGTCGTTCGGATGTGTTGTCGGTAGCAAGAGAGCGACACCCAGAGCGTTGGTCAGGCAAGATAAGGAACTGTGAACCCGTTGGTGAGGTTCATCTAAATCCAGAAAGAAAAGCCGCTTAATAACTAAGCGAATGATGACAACTACCTTGAAAAACGCCGGATTCAAGAACTTAGACCGGCAATTCGGATTTGCTGAGTCTACTAGGGACGAATTGCCAGAGGGACAAAGAACTAGAGCCCAAGACATTTAAGCCTTTGAAATACAAGTAAACATAACGCCCAATTAAGGGGTGAGCAACGCTACCACCCAAACCTAAAGCAATGTACCGTAAACACTAAATTTGAAGTAGAAGCAAAAGTGCCAAGCGTTGTGAATCCCTCTTAAATTGCTTGTTAGGCTACTGATTTTCGGCTACGCGCCACAACACACCACTCGGGTCTGTTAAACAAAACTCGAGCATTCCCCAAGGCTGTTCAATAAGTTCTGTGATCTTTACACCAAACTCTTTGTCTAGGTTGAGTTTTAAAACATGTGTACCAACTTTGAGCATCTTCAACTAAGAGGTGCATCATAAAATTATTGCTGTGAGCAGCTTCGTAAAAGTTTTGAAGCAAGAAAGAACAAGAGCCTGATTTGAAATATGCGATGCCGTCAAACTCAGATGCCATTTCAAAACCCATTGTCTGATAAAAGCGCTTAGAGATTTCAAAGTCTTTAGCGGGGACGAATGACTTTATTTCTACGGTATTCAGATTTTCCATTTCCATCTCCATTTTATAGCGACTTGCTGTAGCCTAACGCTGCGTTAAGGGGTGAATGCCGCATAAACCAACTTTCCGCAGACCACTTTCACCACCAAAAGCCACCGCATACCAAAAATGCCACGCGGCATGAATCCCGCTTAAACGCCTTGTTATGCTTAAGCTTCAATGGGTTACGTTTTAATAGAACCAAGATTAACTCGACTTTGATTTACAAACAAAAACCAAAACGTAGAAAACAGAAATGACTCATAATTTTGAAAATCAGACTTTGAACTTTGGCAGTCAAAACTCAAAAACCTAAGATCAAATTTCTGATTGAGCCAACCGCCCTAACCTCGCGCTTGCCCGAAAATTGACTGAGGCAACTCTCAGAATTTCCAGCGCCAAAGAATAAGTGTCCAGAAAACAGCGCCCACTGAAGCCAACTTGCCGACAAACACAAAACTGAAAAGCCGAGGGAGCAAAGAAAAACCATAAATCACTGAGGTGAGTAGGCCACCGGAACCACCCCAGCAGCCTCTCGCAGAACCGTACGTGAACCTCTCAGCTCATACGGCTCCCATCAAGTAAAACTTCTTGCTGAACCAAATTTCCAGTGAGGAAACAATCTAGGCATTGAGCCGATAGCTTATCAAAGAACGCTACGGTTCGACTTTTGTGACATTTTAGCGATTTGAATTTCCTTCTCGCCCAACGTACTAAAGTCTTGTTGAAGTGTCTGAATACCGAGTCTAATTCGCTTCGCCTGAACTTTCCGTAGTAGTTTATCCAACCATTCAGCATTGGACTTAACCATCTGCTTAATTGCTCTAAGCTGTACTGCGTTTCCTGGCGAACTCTTAGCTCTCTGATTTGCCTTCGCATGACTTTCTTTGCTGCCATACTGACCGCAGGCAGGAATCGATTATAGAGTTGACCTGTACGTTTACACTTATTTGTTCTGGCCCTGAAGGTATACCCTAGAAAATCAAATTGTTTATGCTCTATATGCTTACCTGACCCTCGTCTAATATCATCTTTGCAGTAAACAATCTTCGTCTTAATTGGGTGCATCTCCAGTCCGCACTCCTTGAAGCGCTTCGCTAGCTCATCCCTCAACTTCTCCGCTTTCGGCTTTGTCCTTGCATGGACAAGTCCATCATCTGCGTATCGACACCATGGGTTGTCTGGATAATTCTTCTCCAGCCATTTATCAAAAACATAGTGAAGAAATAGGTTGGCAAGCACTGGGCTTACCACGCCACCTTGTGGCGTTCCTAACTCTCTTTCTGTTTGCGTCCCATCTGCTTTCTGTAACGGAGCAACTAACCACCTTTCGATGTACAGTGTTATCCATTGATAATCCCGGCTCTGACTCTCTTCAGCGAGCTGAACATGTTTCTTTACCGCTTTCATCAACAAGTCATGACGAATATTGTCAAAGAGACCTTTGATATCAAACTCTAGTACCCAATCATACTGCCAACATCGTCTTCTAGTGACTTCTATCGCATCATGAGCAGATTTACCCACTCGATAGCCGTAAGAGTCATCTAGGAAGTGATGCTCGAGCATGATTTCAAGCTTGTCTCTTACCACAGTTTGCGCCACTCGGTCGCTGACCGTTGGGATACCCAATACCCTCTCTCCACCAGACTTTTTCGGTATACTTACCGCTGCGACCGGTGTGGGAAAGTAGGACCCCGATGACATTCTGTTCCATATCTTGTAAAGGTTGTTTTTAAGGTCTTTTTCAAAGTCCTCTATCGTTACTCCATCCACTCCGGCTCCGCCTTTGTTGGCTTTTACCTTCTCGAACGCAGTCATTACATCCCATTTGGATATTGCAAAAGGTTTTGGTTGTCCGTGCGACCTCCTCCTGCCTGTCGGCAGTTGAGTCATCGTTCCAACCGACTTGACGCAATCCCTTCGCTCCACGCTCATTACAAGCCCTTCATCACTACTACGAATTGCTCCGCCCCAGTATCACGCATCGGTACTCTCATACTCATGAATTTAGTCATTTATATTTCTTCCTTTACATCGTGATGACTGGTTCCCGTGGTTCCCACAAAGAGCCTAGTGCAAAGTCATGCCCACTTTACGCCGAGCACCGCACACCCAGCATTCGGAATTTACCGGTGTACTCGTCCTGAGATAATAAAACGACCTCAGTTTTGATGCTGGTTCTAATTAACGACGCGTCCACATGGGTTCGGGATTACTCATCTCCTTGCACTCTACCTTGCCAGAATTCTATTCTGACTTTCCTTCAACGCTTCTGACCATTACTCTTAATAACAGCCACTTGAAAGTGGTTTAGAGCCGACTTCCGACAGCAGACTCTGGAGGGCCTACCTCCATCTCTTCATGAGCTTATGCTCATTCTCCTGTTTACCTTCCTTAGATAACAGGATCCTGTGCCCACGGCACACTTTTACTTGATTAAGCATAACGCTGCGTTAAGGGGTGAGTGCCGCATAAACCAAGCTTCCGCAGACCACTTTCACCACAAAGCTCACTGTAAACCAAAAATGCCACGCGGCATGAATCCCTCTTAAACGCCTTGTTATACAAAAAGTTTTAGTCTAGTTGCGTCTGACGTCATTAAAAATTTTACAAGATAAGTCATAGTTGTGTTGTCGGGCTATTTTTTGAGAAAAGAACAATTGTGGTAACTCATAAATTACTAGCAACATGAGGATTAGAAGTGCGCTGGAGTGACCTAAGACAAGACCAACAACGCTTACTAATAGGATTGTTATTTCCAATGCAAACAATCCGTATTTGCCAAGATAACAATGGTGAAAACCACCAAGGAAAAGCCAATTCAACGTTGCATAGGTGTCAGGATCTTTGAGCTGTTTTGATTGGCGATTATAAAATTCTTTTTTCTGTACTTCAGGTAACAAGTTCACCTGCTTTCTTAGCAGCTCTTCGTTTTCTTCTAACTGTTCAGTGGATTCAAACATTCGCATTAAGGCACCTCATCATGTATTTTTTCAACGAGATTCGGTTGATTACAACGTTTAATTCTCGCCAAACCAAGCTTCCAACCTTTTACTGCTCCGTACTTTGCAATACATTGTCTTGTGTATTCAGAGCATGTTGGCTCAAAATTACATTCAATATTCAACAACTGCTTTGATCCACCGCTAGCTTGGTAGCGATGAATCAATTTCAAAGAGATGTACTTAAGCAAGCTTAGCGACCCAGAGTAATGATCACTGCTTCTCTTTTCCAAAACAGCATAAAGCGTTTCTGTTCAACTACTTGGAATACAACTTGCCATCCACTTTGTGCATATTTATTAAGCTCTGCTTCCATCTTCTGTACAGGCAAACCACTAGCCCCAAGCAGGATTGTACCGCAGCCACCTTCAACAATGTGCACCACTTTATACTCTGTAAATTTTGTCATATTTTTAACCAACTAATTTAATAAAAACAGCATGTTACATTAGTAATTCAAATGCATCAAGACGAGTGTTCATGAAGTGTGTTGTATAACGCTGCGTTAAGGGGTGAATGCCGCATAAACCAACCTTCCGCAGACCACTTTCACCACCAAAACCAACCGCATACCAAAAATGCCACGCGGCATGAATCCCGCTTAAACGCCTTGTTATGCTTAAGCTTCAATGGCTTACGTTTTACTAAAAACAAGATTAACTCGACTTTGATTTACAAACAAAAACCAAAACGTAGAAAACTGAAATGAATCATAGTTTTGATATTCAGGTTCGGAATTTTGGCAAATCCATTTTGAAGTTTGAAAACCTAGAAATGGATTTCTGATTGAGCGAACCGCCCTAACCTCGCGCTTACCCGAAAATTGATTGAGGCAACTCTCTGAATTTTCAGCGCCAAAGAATAAGTGTCCGAAAAACAGCGAAAAAAAAGCCGGCTTGCCGACAAACACAAAACTGAAAAGCCGAGGGAACAAAGAAAAACCATAACCCACTGATTTTACGTAATTAAGCATAACGCCGCATTAAGGTGTGAGCTACGCTTGGCTATACTTGAGCGAAGCGAAAACGCCAAGCGTTGCGAATCACTCTTAAATGCTTTGTTAGGCTAATTTTTCACGAGCGTCACTAAACTTTTTAAGAACCGTGCCATCAGAGTAACCAGTGTCTAGGAAGCCTTGATTGTTTAACTGAAACCATAAAGATAATGCAGCATCTAGACCATACTTGTTTTCTTCTGGGTCAACATTTTTCAGATACATTTCTGGATCTTCAGCTAAGTCTTCCGCATACCATCGAACACCATTAGGAAAATGGATTCCGTCTTGACCAAAGTTTAATAAGGACTCCCCACTAGCATAGCGGCTGACTGTTGATGCATCTAGATATAGACCTCGAACATAAACCTGATTTTTCCAGCACATCGCAACACTTGCAGCTATATATCCACGTGACTTCCAATAGGAGAATACCCAGCCACTACAAAGGTAGTAACGAAAGTAAGGCTTATTATTAATATGACCTAAAGTCTCTTGCAGAATGAGGACAGACTCTGTTCCTCGGTCGACTTTATCGACAGTAAGTAACACTCCATCAAGGTTCTCACAACCACATTTTGTTACTAGTTCAGAGAGAAAATTACTAAATTTCTGCGGGTACTTATAAAAGTTATAGGTTGGGTAAACCTCTTCTGATGAGCCGTCTAACCAATCTCGGTTTATACCGAAGAGATTACATGTAGAAGTCAGAATTTCGTTATTTAGCTTTTCAAGAAGACGTTTGTCACTACTAACATCATGGAATGTTAAACCATGCCCGATAACATTAGGAATTTGATTTCTATGGACTCCATGAGCTTCAAAAACACTAACTAGACGAGTAGATAAAAGTTCCTGAGGTGTTTTGTCTCCCTTTTTGAAAGGCTTAATTACCCTTTCAACTAAAGATACAAATGACTCAATTTCTCCGAATATCAACTGAACTTCTCCTTATTAGCCTAACGCTGCGTTAAGGGGTGAGTGCCGCATAAACCAAGCTTCTGCAGACCACCTTCACCACCAAAACTCACCGCATACTAAAAATGCCACGCGGCATGAATCCCTCTTAAACGCCTTGTTATGTTTAAGGCTCAAAGGGTTAAGTTTTGCGATACCAAGAGCTTAACTCGAGTTGCCTTTAAAAACCAAAACCAGACGCTAAAAAGCTGAATTAACTCATAAATTTGATTCTAATGATTTTGAGTTCTAGCGTGAAAAACCGAAAGCTGGAGCTCAAACTTTGAAACTAAGACGCTTTATTCGACTCACAAACGCACTGAGCTTTAATGAGGCAACTCTCAGAATTTTTCGCGCCCACGAATTGGAGTCCAGAAAACAGCGACCACTAAAAGTAACTTGCCGACAAGACCAAAATTAGAAAGCTGAGAAAGCAAAGAAAAGATGCAACCAACTGATTTTAAGTGACTAAACATAACGCCGCGTTAAGTGGTGAACAACGCAACCACCTTACCTAAACCATTGCACAGTAAACACTAAAGCCAAATTAAACTAAAAATGCCACGCGTTGTGAATCCGTCTTAAACGCCTTGTTATAACACAGTTTTACACGTCATCTTCAGACAATATTTGGCGACAATTACGAACTGTTAGTACGCGGATTTCATGACTTAAGCTGTAGATAATCCGATAGTGACCAAAGATGATTTCGCGATAGTTCGTATGGGGCATTTCAGGAACAAAGCGCCCCATTTCAGGCATACTTCCAAGGAGTTGAGTTTTATCAAAAACTTCATTTACCCACTTTTCTGCCGCAGATGGATTATCCAAAGAAATAAACTCCGCTGCATCGCCTAGCTTTTGAAGCGCTAAAGGAGACCAAACTACTTTCATTTCTTAATGCGTCCCAATACTTGAGCGCGAGCATCAGCATTGGAAACACCAAGACCTGAAGCTAATTGAGCTTCAGCTGTACGCATTTCTTCTAGTAATTCAATTTTCTCTTGCATTGCTTCATACTCTGCAACGTCAAGAACAACAGCAACACCTTTACCACGTTGTGTAATGACCAATGGACGGCGAGTCTCATTGATTTGTTTTATGTAAGAAGCTACACCTGCACGAAATTCAGATAACGGCTGAATATCTTGATCGAAATGAATACGACTCATATTGAACTCCAATTAGTACAAAATAACGTACAAATAATAGTTCAACCAACCGTTTTGAGCAAGAGGTTGATTCTGTGTTATAACGCTGCGTTAAGGGGTGAATGCCGCATAAACCAAGCTTCCGCAGACCACTTTCACCACCAAAACTCACTGCAAACCAAAAATGCCATGCGGCATGAATCCCGCTTAAACGCCTTGTTATGTGTAATTATTTGGAGACTCTAGCCCAACCAACAACTTCTTTATTCATTAGCTCAATAATAGACCCACTCCAATCCTTATATTGCCCACTCTCTGTTTGAAACTGACCAAAGCACTGTGTTGTTCCATTTTCTGTTTGCAAACGTGATTGATGTACGGAAACAATTTTCCCTTTCTCTTTCCCGTCTTTATCGATCCAATATTGAAAACTCGATGCATTTTCCGTACAACTCGGTCCGTAATGTGCGTACTGTTGATAGACAGACTTGCCAGCAATGAAAGAGGCGAGTAAGACACCGATTACTACTATTTTTATCGCTATAGTTAAAACTACATTTGTTTGCTCAAGTGTGACCTTTGTAGTTGTGGATTTTGAATCTTTAACTTCATTTTTTTGTACTTGCAAATCTTCCATTTTGAATCCTAGATCTTGATTTAAAATGAAATTTTATTCAAACCTCCTTCATTATAATGTGAGTATTGACGCATATTTCACATAACGCCCAATTAAGGGGTGAACAACGCCTCCACCCAAACCTAAAGCATTGTGCCATAAACACTAAATTTGAAGTAGAAGCAAAAATGCCAAGCGTTGAGAATCCCTCTTAAATTGCTTGTTAGTTTACCCTTTGCACAAATCGCACGATTTAATCATATTGACCATTTCGTGCGAACAACTATAATCTTACTGTGATTCCAGATTTGGAGAGTGATCATGCACACATTAACAGCAAATGATGCCAAACGTAATTTTGGTGAGTTACTTCTGAGCGCTCAACGTGAGCCAGTGAAAATTAGCAAAAATAGCAAAGATGCCGTAGTTGTTATGTCGATTAAAGACTATGAAGAGCTGGAGGCAATGAAAACTGATTACCTGAGACATTGTTTCGAGTCAGCTAAGCAAGACTTGGCACAAGGCAATGTGGTTGATGGTGAAGACTTTTTAAACGCCTTATAACCCATTATGCAAAAGAATAAATATAAGCTAAGTAAATTAGCACAGACTCATTTACAAAAAATCAGAAACTATACCGTCAACAATTTCTCTGAGATGCAATGGCGAAGCTACAAAGATACCTTACTAACAGGGTTTCAAATGCTTGCTGACAACCCGGCTGTTGGTCGCAGTTGCGATGAGATATACCCAAGTGGTTTTTATTTCCCTGTAGGCAAGCACACCGCTTACTTTACAAAAGAAGATGGCTTCATTTTAGTTGTTGCTGTACTCGGTCAATCACAACTTCCGCAGAACCACCTGTAATTAAGATTTCACCCTAGGATTGGATTTAGGGTGATGATCTTCACTGGTAAACTAACGCCCAATTAAGGGGTGAACAACGCCACTACCCAACCTAACGCATTGTACCGTAAACACTAAATTTGAAGTAGAAGCAAAAGTGCCAAGCGTTGTGAATCCCTCTTAAATTGCTTGTTAGGCGTCTTGAACTCACTGAGAACTACCATACTTTCCACCATGGTTTACGTTCTAAATTGAACACATTATTGGCGAGTTTGTTTAACTCTATAGCCTGACTTTCAGACAGGTAGAACCAGATACTGGCTTGCCCATTATCCTTTGGATAGAAGTCAAATCCCGGTTGACGTAAATCGCTTAGTATAATTTCTATAGTTTTCGCATCTGCCCAATCATCGTCTATTTCAGGCTTCAGCAGCCTATTAACACCATCGACTGAATACCGAAGCTCTGCATAATGTTCTTCTAGGTTTACGCTATCTCGCAACCCTTCTAAATTCTTAGCTCTGCCTGTAATTCGATGGAACTGCTTTACGATTTCAGCATAGGAACCGTCGTCTTCAATCGCCTCTACATCGAAGTTCCAAGCTTGATCACAAACAAACCGTCCCCATGGCTCTTCTTCAATCTCTATTCCATATACAAAAAGAATTAGATCAAAAGGATTCGATTCATATTCTTCTCTCGAATATGAAAGTAGCAAATCGTTAATAGTCACACCTTCATTGAGCAACAACCCTATGTCTGATAACTTTTCAATTTGTTCTTCGAGTTTCATTAGCTAATACTCCGTAGTCCATTTCATAGGCGCCTAACGCTGCGTTAAGGGGTGAATGCCGCATAAACCAACTTTCCGCAGACCATTTTCACCACCAAAACTCACTGCAAACCAAAAATGCCACGCGGCATGAATCCCTCTTAAACGCCTTGTTATGCTTAAGCTTCAATGGGTTACGTTTGACCAAAACCAAGATTAACTCGACTTTGATTTACACACAAAAGCCAAAAACCAAAAAACTGAAATGACTCATGATTTTGAAAATCAGACTTTGAACTGTGGCAGCCAAAACGAAAAAACCTAAGATCAAATTTCTGATTGAGCCAACTACCCTAACCTAGCGCTTACCCGAAAATTGACTGAGGCAACTCTCTGAATTTCCAGCGCCAAAGAATAAATGTCCGAAAAACAGCGCTCTAAGAAGCCAACTTGCCGACAAACACCGAACTGAAAAGCCGAGGGAACAAAGAAAAACCATAACCAACTGATTTTACGTGATTAAGCATAACGCTGCGTTAAGGGGTGAATGCCGCATAAACCAACTTTTCGCAGACCACCTTCACCACCAAAACTGACTGCAAACCAAAAATGCCACGCGGCATGAATCCCGCTTAAACGCCTTGTTATGTTTAAGGCTCAAAGGGTTAAGTTTGCGATACCAAGAGCTTAACTCGACTTACCTTTGCAAACCAAAACTAAACGCTAAAAAGCTGAATTAACTCATAAATTTGATTCTAATGATTTTGAGTTTTAGCGTGAGAAACCGAAAACTGGAGCTCAAACTTTGAAACCAAGACGCTTTATTCGACTCATAAACGCACTGAGCTTTAATGAGGCAACTCTTAGAATTTTTCGCGCCCACGAATTGGAGTCCAGAAAACAGCGACCACCGAAAGCCAGCTTGCCGACAAGACCAAAATTAGAAAGCAAAAAAATCTGCAACCAACTGATTTTACGTGACTAAACATAACGCCCGCTTAAGTGGTGAGCAACGCTACCAAAAAACTCGACTATTGCACCGTAAACACAAAAGTCAAATCAAACCAAAACCGTCGAGCGTTGCGAATCCGTCTTAAAGCGTTTGTTATGTAGCTAGTCACTACTACCCAAATCAAGAAAGTCTATTCCACCAGAGCTGTCTAAACTCGTGTTCGTAACTTTACCCTTCCCCCCTCTGGCAGGATAGTTGTCACTGTTAAAATTTAACCAGTTTGGGTGGTAATGAGTGAGTTTTGAATCGCATTCCAACAGAAAGAAAAGAAGCCATATTGAAGAAGCTACTGCCTCCTTATTCAATGTCTGTAAGCCAAGTAGCAAAAGAGGAAGGTATTAGCACTGCCACCCTGTATCATTGGCGGCAGCAACTTAGACGTTCAGGAGCCGCTGTGCCAAATAGTCATACTTCATCAGAGCAGTGGTCTGCTCAAACTAAACTCGCCATTGTCGCTGAAACTTACTCGATGACGGAGAATGAACTCAGTCAGTATTGCCGCGAGAAAGGCTTGTTCCCTGAACAAGTGCAAGGTTGGCGAAGTGAGTGTATGCAAGGGTTTATGTCTGCTAAAGAGCGTGAGGCTGAAGCCAAGAAACAAGCTAAAGCTGACAAACTTGAAATTAAAGAGCTGAAAAAAGAGTTACGCTTTAAAGAAAAAGCGTTAGCGGAAACGGCGGCGCTATTGGTTCTTCGAAAAAAGCTGAGAGCCTTTTACGGGGAAGAGCCAGAGGAAGATTAACCTCAACCGATGAAAGGCAATACTTGCTCACTCTTATCCACGATGCCAAGCGAAGTGGCTGCCGTCTAGAGTACGCCTGCAATGAAGTTCAAATCGACTTGAGAACGTATCGACGCTGGTATCAGCGAGGTGAAATACGGACAGACAAAAGACCGACCTGCGTTAGACCTGTGCCTGCTAACAAGCTATCACCGCAAGAGCGCAATGCGATTATTGAGGTGTGCAACCGCCCTGAATACGCAAGTTTACCACCAACTCAAATTGTCCCGACGTTGCTTGATAATGGTGAGTATATTGCTTCAGAGTCGAGCTACTATCGGGTTTTGAAAGCAGAAGGTCAGCTTCATACCCGAGGTCGTCAGCGAAGTCGACAAAGGCAGGCCAAGCCAACAAGTTATACGGCAACAGGTCCCAATCAGGTGTACACATGGGACATTACGTACTTGCCATCTGTGGTTAAGGGACAGCACTATTCTCTACGTGATTGAAGATATCTATAGCCGAAAAATCGTTGGCTATGATGTCTACGAATGTGAATGCGGTGAGTTAGCGTCACAGTTATTGCAGCGGACGCTGATGCGCGAGCAATGCTTTAATCAGCCACTGGTACTTCACTCGGACAATGGTGCGCCAATGAAGTCACTGACGTTCAGAGCGAAAATGGATGAGCTTGGTATTACTTCATCATACAGTCGCCCGAGAGTCAGTGATGATAACCCGTATGTTGAGTCGCTGTTCCGCACAGTGAAGTACATGCCTAGCTGGCCAACAAAAGGCTTTGAACAACTCGATGTAAGTCGTAGTTGGGTTGAGGCGTTCGTACGTTGGTACAACACCGAGCACAAGCACAGTAAGTTAAATTACGTTACGCCATCAGAGCGTCACAGTGGTAAAGATAGCGAGATTTTAAGACGTCGTTCGGATGTGTTGTCGATAGCAAGAGAGCGACACCCAGAGCGTTGGTCAGGCAAGATAAGGAACTGTGAACCCGTTGGTGAGGTTCATCTAAATCCAGAAAGAAAAGCCGCTTAATAACTAAGCGAATGATGACAACTACCTTGAAAAACGCCGATTGTTATGCGTTTTTTTTTGAAAATTTGCCTATGAACTTCTAGTAAATATTTTTCAACTTCACCAGTGATAAATTCCAAGTACTCTTTATCAATAACTAACTTACCTTTATCATCCCAACTTAAGTAAGTAGAACCATTTACAATGCTGATGATTTGTTTTTTATTTTTATATGAGTCTACATAACCATTACAATGTACTAAGCAATTCCTTACTTTGTTGAAGCTACTTAAATTGGACCATACTCCGTTTAAGCTATCACTATTTATGATTCCATGTATTTCGAGGTAAGTCTTCGCTCTAACAATACCTTCACCACGGAGCTCCGATACTTCCACAGCAAATCCATTCTTTCGTTGAGTATACAAACTTGGATTCAAGTACGAAGTGCGACACCTCTGAACATAAAAACAGTAAGGTGCGATAATCATGAACTTTGCTCCCGCCAAGAAGTAAAAAACATGAAATACACACACCTCACTGAGAACGAAAGATATATGATTTCTGCGCTCAGAAAGCAAGGAATTAGTACCGCTAAAATAGCTAAACAACTGGGGCGCCATAAAGCCACTATCTATCGAGAAATTGAACGCAATTGTCGTTACAACAAGTTCTTCGATAGGTACTCTTATCAACCACGGCGGGCACAGCAAATGGCTCGTAACCGGCTGAGCCGCTCGCGCAGAAACAAGCGCTACAGCAAAAGCGACTTTAGGTTACCTGAGGCCTTGCTACGACTGGATTGGAGCCCTGACCAAATCGTCGGATATCTAAGAATGAGAGGCTATCCAACAATGAGCCACGAGCTCATTTATCAGCACGTTTGGAACGACAAAGCTCTCGGTGGAACACTATGGAAACACCTACGGCAATCTTCCAAGAAAAGGCGTAAAAGGTACAACTCAAAAGACAGTCGAGGACGGCTTGCAAATAAGCGTCATATTACCGAAAGACCAGAAAATGCTGAGCATCGAAAAGAGCCTGGTCATTGGGAAATTGATACTGTCGTTGGCCGCGGAACCAAGCACTGTATCGTGACTTTAGTCGACAGAATGACTGGCTACACTTTTATCGGGCAAATGGACGATAGAACAAGCGAGTCGCTCAACGTAAGAATGAGCAAAATCATGACCCGCTCTGACTTACCTTTTAAGACGATAACTTCGGATAACGGCACTGAATTTCATGGTTACGCACAACTAGAAAAACACCATAACTGTCTGTTTTACTTTGCAAACCCATACCACTCATGGGAGCGAGGCACTAATGAAAACACCAATGGTTTGATACGACAATACTTACCAAAACGAACTTCCATGTCACACGTGACACAGAAGCTATGCAATGAAATTGCACACAAATTAAATACGCGCCCACGCAAAAGACTTGGGTATAGAACACCACTGGAGTATATTCATGCGCATCTGTAGAAAGTGTCGCACTTCAAACTTGATACTAAGTGAATTTATACCGCTGAAAGATAAACGCAAACTTCTCTCTCACCACCTTGCATACGAAGTGTTTGATTTTCTACGTAAGTAACACCAAGTTTATCGATAACTGACTTTGAACGGTCATTACCAACAAGATGCATGACCTTTAACTCTCGCAATCCATGACTTTCTTTTGCGTACTCAATTAATGCCTTTGATGCTTCTGTCGCATAACCTTGCCCCCAAAAATCAACGCCCAACCAATAACCCAAGATTCCTTGGCCATCTTTTAAGCTCGGCAAACTCACGGCTCCAATAAGCTCTAACGATTCTTTACGGACAATCGCATAAACAATGCTCTCTCCGCTGGCAAAGCCAACTTCATGTGTTTCGATCCATGAAATTGCATCTGAAACTTTATATGGATGCGGTATGTTTGCCGTCATTTCTGCGATTCGTTTATCACCGGCCAACACAGATACTTGCTCTGCATCAGAGTGTTCAAATGGCCTAAGGATTAAACGTTCTGTTTCTAAAACTTGCTGCATTATTCCCCCAATTCACCTAACGCTGCGTTAAGGGGTGAATGCCGCCTAAACCAGCTTTCCGCAGACCACTTTCGCCACAAAACTCACTGCAAACCAAAAATGCCACGCGGCATGAATCCCACTTAAACGCCTTGTTATGAGCACGAAGCCAAACGCTCCATAAACACAAAATTTTCGTTTTCAGATGTAACTGAAAAACCATGACGACCATACAAATTAGCAACTCGACTACCTTGTAAATAACACAGTTCTATACGTTTATTTTCTTTTGAAGCTATCGCAATACACTGTTTTAGGATGCTTGAGCCAATACCTTTACCATGAAATTCTGGAAGCAAGAAAAATCGGCCAAAGTATAGGCTGCCACCTTTGTTTTGAAGGAGATAACTACCTGCACGCTTTCCATCAATTTCTATGATTGTTGGTTTTGCCTCGTTCCACTCTGCCAAATGCAACTTCCATTGCAAGCTTTCATCCCAACCGAACACTGACTTTATTGCATCAAACTCTGCTAATTTCTTTAATTCAAAGAGAAACTCATAGTCGTCAACTGTAGCTTCTCGCTCTTTATAAAACATTACTACTGAACCATTTTATTGGGGTGCTCATAACGCTGCGTTAAGGGGTGAGTGCCGCCTAAACCAACTTTCCGCAGACCACTTTCACCACAAAAATCACCGCAAACTAAAAATGCCACGCGGCATGAATCCCTCTTGAACGCCTTGTTATGTTTAAGGCCCAAAGGGTTAAGTTTGCAATACCATTAGCTTAACTCGACTTACCTTTGCAAACCAAAACCAGACGCTAACAATCTGAATTAACTCATAATTTTGAATGTTCTGACTTTGAGTTTTAACGTGGAAAACCGAAAAGCCGGGCTTTAACTTTGAAATCAAAATCACTTAACTCACCTCGCCTACACTCTGCATTTCAATGAGGAAACTCTCTGAACCTTTAGCGCCCACGAATTGGAGTCCAGAAAACAGCGAGCACTAAACGTAACTTGCCGACAAGACCAAAATTAGAAAGCCGAGAATGCAAAGAAAAGATGCAACCAACTGATTTTACGTGACTAAACATAACGCCGCGTTAAGGGGCGCAGGCACGCACTACAAAAGTGACTGCATACGCCTTAACCACGAAACAAATTGCAAACCGAGAATGCCACGCGTGACAAGTCCCTCTTTAACGCTTTGTTATATTGTGGCTTCATAGTTCTCTTTTACCATGTTAAAGATGCTTTCTAGATACTTAGAAATAACTTTGTCCCACTCAGAAATCAACGTTGAAACATCTGTATCGTGGGATAGAAAGCCACTCTCATGATTCGCAGAGTATCCCTTTAATTTTCCCTGTCGAAGAGCGCGGCGATTTAATACAAAGCTATGTTCTTTGACTTTTTTACCACCTCGATTTGCGCTATGCGCAGCGAAACTGTTTCGAATATCAAAGATTGTACAACCTTGAAGTTCACTCAATTCAAATTCTATCCCCATTTTTCTGAGTAAAACTAACAGAGCTTGCTGTTGCATATAAACAGCATTGAGAACACCATAAAAGTACAAGTACAACTCGCCAATCGATAACGAGGAATTTCGTTCTAAAAACGAATGCTTCGCTAATTGGGTATCTTCTAATAAGTAGAAACTGTCCATAATTGAGTTGTAAGCATCACTCGTATTCACCGAGACTATAGCGAATAGGTCATTATCATTCTCAACATTACAAGAATGGTCAAAGATGATCGCTCGAATTAAAGCCATTATTTCATCAATTTCCAAGCGCTGAACTCCAAAAACAATATAACGCCGCATTAAGGGGCGAACAACGCACAAAGCACTTAATGCATAGCAAATTCATCACAAAAACAGACGCATGGCAAAAATGCCACGCGTTGTGAGTCCCTCTTAAATGCTTTGTTAGCCGTTTATCTCACACTTGAATGATGAGACACGCTCTCTAACCTTTCTGCCAACCAAATTTTAATGATTGATTGACGTGTTACACCAATACGACTCGCTTCTCTGTCCAAGGACTCAAGCATCCAGGCTGGAAAATCCACATTGACTCGTTTTTGCTTATGCATCGGTCTTTTAGCTTGCGATAGATCCAAGTTCATTACGATATCATCGTCGTCACTTTCAAACTTGGCATCAAATTCATGCGCTTTCATAAAGGCTTACCTCCGCTTTCCGTGAACGCCGAACCGAGATGATCCTGATATTCGTACCTCGGTAGGTAATTACTCCTGACCAATGCTTACCGTTTAGTAAGCCGACAACCAAATATCTGGGCTCATCACTCGTGTTAGCAGGGATCTCGATAAGATCTGAATCATTCCACAACCCTTGAGCTGTATGAAAATCAATACCATGCTTTTCGAGATTACTTCTGCTTTTGTTTTCATCAAATTCAAATTTAATCATGAGTAAAAACTACACCCTTTTTACTCATTAGGCAAACTTTGTTTATTGATGACGGCTAACGCCGCGTTAAGGGGTGAATCCCGCCTAAACCAACTTTCCGCAGACCACTTTCACCACCAAAACCACCGCATACCAAAAATGCCACGCGGCATGAATCCCGCTTAAACGCCTTGTTATGCTTAAGCTTCAATGGCTTACGATTAACTAGAACCAAGATTAACTCGAATTTGATTCACAAACAAAAGACAAAGATTAGAAAACCGAAATGACTCATAGTTTTGATATTCAGGCTCGGAACTTTGGCAGATCTAGTTTGAAGTTTGAAAGCCTAGAAATGGATTTCTGATTGAGCCAACCGCCATAGCCTCGCGCTTACCCGAAAATTGACTGAGGCAACTCTCAGAGTTTTTAGCGCCAAAGAATAAGTGTCCAGAAAACAGCGCTCAAAAAAGCCAACTTGCCGACAAACACCGAACTGCAAAGCCAAGGGAACAAAGAAAAACCATAAACCACTGATTTTATTTAATTAAGCATAACGCCGCGTTAAGGGGCGCAGGCACGCAATACAAAAGCTACCGCATAGTGCCGTAACCACTAAACCCAACGCAAATTGAAAATGCCACGCGTGCTAAGTCCCGCTTTAACGCTTTGTTATATGCGTTGTTTTAACTACATAAAGACTGCTTCAACTTTGTTTCCATCAGCATCGCGGACAAATGCCGCATAGTAAGTCTCAGCGTACTCTGGACGTAAGCCAGGCTTACCTGCACACGAGCCTCCAAGCTCTAATGCAGTAGCATAAAACAGGTCAACAGCTTCTTTACTTGGCGCATTGAAAGCGATGTGAGTTCCGTTATCAGAAGAAGCTCCATTTTCACATGGACAACCTACCCAAAACTCAAAATTCTCACCGTAGGCAGCCGCCACATTTTCAATGTAATGCGAACGCTTTACCGATAATGCGGATAGAACTGAATCGTAAAAAGCCACAGCAGATGCCACATTTGAAACACCAACTGAGACATGATTTAGAATCATTTTAAGCTCCTTTTTACTCACAGATTTTGAAAGCATATAACGCCGCGTTAAGGGGTGCAGGCACGCACTACAAAAGCTACCGCACAGCGACTTAATCACTGAACCCAACGCAAACCGAAAATGCCACGCGTGCCAAATCCCACTTAAACGCTTTGTTATGCTTAAGCTTCAATGACTTACGTTTACTAAAAACAAGATTAACTCGACTTTGATTCAGAAACAAAAGCCAAAACGTAGAAAACCGAAATGAATCATAGTTTTGATAATCAGGCTCGGAATTTTGGCAAATCTGGTTTGAAGTTTGAAAACCTAAAAATGGATTTCTGATTGAGCTAACCGCCCTAACCTCGCGCTTGCCCGAGAATTGAATGAGGCAATTCTCTGAATTTCCAGCGCTAAAGAATAAGAGTCCGAAAAGCAGCGCTCAAAAAAGCCGACTTGCCGACAAACACAAAACTGAAAAGCTGAGGGAACAAAGAAAACCATAAACCACTGATTTTAGTTGATTAAGCATAACGCCCTGTTAAGGTGTGAGCAACGCAATACCGATGCCGCCGCATAGCACCTTAAACACTAAACGCAACGCATAGTAAAAATGCCATGCGTTGCGAATCACTCTTAAACAGTTTGTTATGTGTTACAACTAAGGTGACTTTTATTTTTATCTTCCTACATTGACTACATCATTCACACCAATGCTAAATTTTGCCTCAGTACGTTTTATACATGTATTACTAAAAAGTGAAAAATCAATTTCCCTTGATAATTCACTATATTTAATAACTTCGTCATCATTAGCAAATAATAAAAGTGTAATACTATCTAAATCTGATATTCTACTTAGATTCTCAGCATCCCAGTCGAATCCCAGTAAAGAACGAGCAGCAGTATTATTGGAGTACGGACCTAAAAAACAGACTCGATTCCAATCACCTTCGACAACTTCAGAAAAATCGACACTACTGTCATTTAATCTTAGTTGTATCTCATTTGTATCTGAACAGGATACTTGAAGTAAAATAAAGAAAATCATAACCAATTTTTTCATTTTTTCTTCTCTTTCTTCTCTTTCTTTATTACCTTAAGACGACCTGCTAGCAATGAAGTGTAACAATAATGTGCAAGTTTATCATTACTCGCCATCGATAACCCTAACCGAATACCAACTTTATTATTGTGTAAATCCATGACCTTTTCATTTTCTGGGTTTTCCGGAAAGTTTTCATGTGCTGTCGTAAATTCGAGAGCATTTTTGTATCCAATGTCACGAGCTAGCATCGAAGACCAAAAACAATGACGAAATGCATCGCTTTTATCATTGTGTCCATTGATGCCAAAGCGAGATTCTGTTTCGAAAAAAGCAACATCTTTCGCTTCTTTTATTGCTATAGCATGGTGAGGGTTTAATTTAAGATACTCTTTTTCACCTTCTTTAAGAGAATTGTATTGTTGATAAATATGTTTAACCATGAGACCTCCGCATTTAAACACAAACTAGCCTACACTTTTAAAACAAATCCACATAACTAAAAACTGATTAAAAATAAGACCTTGAGAAGGAAAGCACAGTTACATGATTATCAATTACATCTTCGAACTTACTCGGACACATAACGCCCAATTAAGGTGTGAGCCACGCTACCACTGCACTCAACTTGGACGCCGTAAACACTAAACTAAACCCAAACTAAAAATGCCAAGCGTGGGGAATCACTCTTAAATTGTTTGTTATATGCCTTTCGTGCGCCTATACTTAATGCGCACCATAAATACGCATAGGTAATTATTATGAGAAACGCATATAGTACGCAAGCACCCAAGAAGGCTGCAAACTTAAGCTTAAATAGCGAGTTACTCGCTGAAGCTAAGCGCCTAAACATAAACCTCTCGGCAACAATGGAAAAAGCCCTTGAAAAAGAAGTAAATCAGCGCCGTAAGACTGAGTGGTTAGAGCAAAATGCTGA
This sequence comes from Vibrio vulnificus NBRC 15645 = ATCC 27562, assembly GCF_002224265.1. Lineage (NCBI taxonomy): Bacteria > Pseudomonadati > Pseudomonadota > Gammaproteobacteria > Vibrionales > Vibrionaceae > Vibrio > Vibrio vulnificus. The sequence continues at coordinate 3,044,271 of NZ_CP012881.1, read as the reverse complement.
TGCTATCAACGCTTGCAATGAACTAACCGAAAATCACGGTCTGTTTTCTGATTCTTATCGAGTATTCTAATGTCACAGTTTTCACTATACCAAAATAACGATAAAAGCACTGCTACCGCTTACCCATACTTTGTTGATGTTCAAAGTGAAATGCTTGATACACTGAATACCCGACTGGTGATTCCATTAACACCGGTTGAAATGTTAGAGAAGAAAGCCCCTACTCACCTATGCCCAGTGATCCACATTGATGAAGGTGACTTCGTAATCCTAACTCACCAAATGGCGAGTGTACCAACTAAGATATTGCGTGATCCGGTAAATGATTTGAGCACTTTTAGAAACGAGATTATTGCTGCTATCGACTTCCTGATTACTGGCATATAACGCTGCGTTAAGGGGTGAGTGCCGCATAAACCAAGTTTCTGCAGACCGCTTTCACCACCAAAACTCACTGCAAACCAAAAATGCCACGCGGCATGAATCCCTCTTAAACGCTTTGTTATGCAAATGTTCTAACGGCAAAACGTATCTATATACAAAGCCTCAACCTTGTCTCTCGCCCACTGTGTGCGACGCAAAAACTTAAGAGAAGATTTGATTGATGGATTGCTGTAAAAACAGTTAATTTGAATTTCTCTGTCTAACCCTTCCCAACCATAGTGCTCTTGTAAGCGAACAAGGATTTTCTCTAACGTTAATCCATGTAAAGGGTTGTTTGGCTGATCTTGGCTCATTGCTTTGGTCCTAATAATACCGCTTAGTTTGGACGCAGTTTACCAGAATGCTTTAGCCAGTTAGCCAATTTATTTACATCTACAGCCTAAGACATAAGCATTGAGAAATGGGCTGATTTGAATATTTGCATAACGCTGCGTTAAGGGGTGCAGGCACGCAATACAAAAGCTACCGCACAGCGACTTAATCACTGAGCCCAACGCAAACCGAAAATGCCACGCGTGCCAAATCCCACTTAAACGCTTTGTTATGCTTAAGCTTCAATGGCTTACGTTTGACTAGAACCAAGATTAACTCGACTTTGATTCACAAACAAAAACCAAAACGTAGAAAACCGAAATGAATCATAGTTTTGATAATCAGACTTTGAACTTTGGCAGATAAAACCGAAAAACCTAAGATCAAATTTCTGATTGAGCCAACCGCCCTAACCTCGCGCTTGCCCAAAAATTGATTGAGGCAATTCTCTGAATTTCTAGCGCCAAAGAATAAGTGTCCGAAAAACAGCGCTCTAAAAAGCCAACTTGCCGACAAACACAAAACTGAAACGCCGAGGGAACCCCCCTCTGGCAGGATAGTTGTCACTGTTAAAATTTAACCAGTTTGGGTGGTAATGAGTGAGTTTTGAATCGCATTCCAACAGAAAGAAAAGAAGCCATATTGAAGAAGCTACTGCCTCCTTATTCAATGTCTGTAAGCCAAGTAGCAAAAGAGGAAGGTATTAGCACTGCCACCCTGTATCATTGGCGGCAGCAACTTAGACGTTCAGGAGCCGCTGTGCCAAATAGTCATACTTCATCAGAGCAGTGGTCTGCTCAAACTAAACTCGCCATTGTCGCTGAAACTTACTCGATGACGGAGAATGAACTCAGTCAGTATTGCCGCGAGAAAGGCTTGTTCCCTGAACAAGTGCAAGGTTGGCGAAGTGAGTGTATGCAAGGGTTTATGTCTGCTAAAGAGCGTGAGGCTGAAGCCAAGAAACAAGCTAAAGCTGACAAACTTGAAATTAAAGAGCTGAAAAAAGAGTTACGCTTTAAAGAAAAAGCGTTAGCGGAAACGGCGGCGCTATTGGTTCTTCGAAAAAAGCTGAGAGCCTTTTACGGGGAAGAGCCAGAGGAAGATTAACCTCAACCGATGAAAGGCAATACTTGCTCACTCTTATCCACGATGCCAAGCGAAGTGGCTGCCGTCTAGAGTACGCCTGCAATGAAGTTCAAATCGACTTGAGAACGTATCGACGCTGGTATCAGCGAGGTGAAATACGGACAGACAAAAGACCGACCTGCGTTAGACCTGTGCCTGCTAACAAGCTATCACCGCAAGAGCGCAATGCGATTATTGAGGTGTGCAACCGCCCTGAATACGCAAGTTTACCACCAACTCAAATTGTCCCGACGTTGCTTGATAATGGTGAGTATATTGCTTCAGAGTCGAGCTACTATCGGGTTTTGAAAGCAGAAGGTCAGCTTCATACCCGAGGTCGTCAGCGAAGTCGACAAAGGCAGGCCAAGCCAACAAGTTATACGGCAACAGGTCCCAATCAGGTGTACACATGGGACATTACGTACTTGCCATCTGTGGTTAAGGGACAGCACTATTCTCTACGTGATTGAAGATATCTATAGCCGAAAAATCGTTGGCTATGATGTCTACGAATGTGAATGCGGTGAGTTAGCGTCACAGTTATTGCAGCGGACGCTGATGCGCGAGCAATGCTTTAATCAGCCACTGGTACTTCACTCGGACAATGGTGCGCCAATGAAGTCACTGACGTTCAGAGCGAAAATGGATGAGCTTGGTATTACTTCATCATACAGTCGCCCGAGAGTCAGTGATGATAACCCGTATGTTGAGTCGCTGTTCCGCACAGTGAAGTACATGCCTAGCTGGCCAACAAAAGGCTTTGAACAACTCGATGCAAGTCGTAGTTGGGTTGAGGCGTTCGTACGTTGGTACAACACCGAGCACAAGCACAGTAAGTTAAATTACGTTACGCCATCAGAGCGTCACAGTGGTAAAGATAGCGAGATTTTAAGACGTCGTTCGGATGTGTTGTCGATAGCAAGAGAGCGACACCCAGAGCGTTGGTCAGGCAAGATAAGGAACTGTGAACCCGTTGGTGAGGTTCATCTAAATCCAGAAAGAAAAGCCGCTTAATAACTAAGCGAATGATGACAACTACCTTGAAAAACGCCGCTATTAGAGCCCTCCATTGCAATCACCATATTTGATAACCCCAGAGTCAAAAACGTACAGAACGTAACTACACCTAATAAGTAAAAATATCGTTTTTTAAGCCGTTCAACAGCATCTGAAAGTGAATTATCTTCGAATTGTTCACGACTTAGCTCGTTTCGAAAAAAGATAAATCCGGACAATGTAAGCCCATAAATACCAGCTAATACCTGTGCTGATGTTGAATAAAGGTAGAGAACTTGGTTCTCATTAAGTTCAAAAACAGGATCATTAAAAGCAACTACTGACGACGCCAATGATAAAACCGTAAAGCTAATTGCTACAAACCAAACAACACTTTTAACGCTCAAAAATCTACCTCTTCGTATTAACTAAAATTATGCGAAAGCCCCTAACGCCCTGTTAAGGGGTGAGCAACGCAATACTGATGCCGCCGCATACCTCCTTAAACACTTAAACTAACGCATAGTAAAAATGCCACGCGTTGCGAATCCCTCTTAAACAGATTGTTAAATGTAAGAATCACAGTACATCTAATAGTTGCTCTTTTTTACTGACATACACATCCAGTTGCTGCCCTTCCATTATATTGGCTACCGCTATACCTGCGGTAATCAAGTAATTGGTCAGGTTAACGATATAGAAGTGGTAGTCCTTGCTGTTACATTTATCATTGATTGAAATATCTACACAGCCTGTTTTTGGGTCGATATTAAAGTGACGAGAAAAGATTGCATCTAAACTACAGTGCGACTCTGCGCTTAATGTCGGGTATAACCCTTCATATTCAGCTTCCATATTCGCACGGCTAAACTTGTCTTTTATCGTGTAACAGAGTTTGTAGTCTTCATTTTCCTTCAGCTTGTCGATTTCAACAGAAATTAAGGGAAGTTTCTCATCAGCGTATTGGGAAATTGAAGACAAATAAGGGTTTTCTTTTGCCGCTGCCTTCAATAACCGCTGCTCCTGCAGATAGCTACCGTAATCCAATTGATATACATAATGAGGATTTAATTGCAGGTTTCTTAAATCGACATAATTCTCTATAAATGAGCGATAAATTGACAATGAGCCCGTATAGTTTTGACTATCCATGAGCGTATGAAATGAATCCGATAGCTCTATTAATGTGCAATAAATACCCATACTATAGGCTGCCAATTTACTCTTAGAGTTGAACTGAAACAAAACCGCCTTTTCAGTCGAAAACTTAATTGTTTCCTTTAAAACATCTTGCATAACTGACCTTTACATTTAACGCTGCGTTAAGGGGTGAATGCCGCATAAACCAACTTTCCGCAGACCACCTTCACCACCAAAACTCACTGCAAACCAAAAATGCCACGCGGCATGAATCCCGCTTAAACGCCTTGTTATGCTTAAGCTTCAATGGCTTACGTTTTACTAAAAACAAGATTAACTCGACTTTGATTCACAAACAAAAGCCAAAAACCAAAAAACTGAAATGACTCATGATTTTGAAAATCAGACTTTGAAATTTGGCAGCTAAAACGAAAAAACCTAAGATCAAGTCTCTGATTGAGCCAACCGCCCTAACCTCGCGCTTGCCCAAGAATTGAATGAGGCAATTCTCTGAATTTCTAGCGCCAAAGAATAAGTGTCCGAAAAACAGCGCTCAAAAAAGCCAGCTTGCCGACAAACACAAAACTGAAAAGCCTAGGGAACAAAGAAAAACCATAAACCACTGATTTTAGGTGATTAAGCATAACGCCGCGTTAAGGGGTGAGTGCCGCCTAAACCAAGTTTCCGCACACCACTTTCACCACAAAAATCACCGCAAACCAAAAATGCCACGCGGCATGAATCCCGCTTAAACGCCTTGTTATGTTTAAGACTCGAACGGTTAAGTTTTACGATACCAAGAGCTTAACTCGACTTATCTTTGAAAACCAAAGTTAGAAGCTAAAAAGCTGAATTAACTCATAAATTTGATTGTACTGACATTGAGATTTTAGCGTGAGAAACCGAAAGCTGGTGCTCAAACGTTGAAACTAACATCGCTTCATTCGACTCACAAACGCACTGAACTTTAATGAGGCAACTCTCTGAATTTTTAGCGCCCACGAATTGGAGTCCAGAAAACAGCGACCACTAAACGTAACTTGCCGACAAGACCAAAATTAGAAAGCTGAGAAAGCAAAGAAAAGATGCAACCAACTGATTTTACGTGACTAAACATAACGCTGCGTTAAGGGGTGAATGCCGCCTAAACCAACTTCCCGCAGACCACTTTCACCACCAAAACTCACCGCATACCAAAAATGCCACGCGGCATGAATCCCACTTAAACGCCTTGTTATGTTTAAGGCTCAAAGGGTTAAGTTTTGCGATACCAAAGCTTAACTCAACTTATCTTTGAAAACCAAAACTAGACGCTAAAAAACTGAATTAACTAATAAATTTGAATTTACTGATATTGAGTTTTAGCGTGGAAAACCGAAAATTGGAGCTCAAACTTTGCGTCATTCGACTCAAAAACGCACTGAACTTAAATGAGGCGACTCTCAGAATTTTTAGCGCCCACGAATTGGAGTCCAGAAAACAGCGAACACTGAAGTTAACTTGCCGACAAGACCAAAATTAGAAAGCTGAGAAAGCAAAGAAAAGATGCAACCAACTGATTTTACGTGACTAAACATAACGCTTTGCTAAGGTGCAGCTAACCAACCATTAAGTTCAAGCAAAGCCACCGTAATCACTAAACTCACCCAAACCAAAAATGCCAAAGGTTAGCTGTCACTCTTAAGCAATTTGTTAGCATTCGCATATTAGAACGCCAGAACACATATTAATAACGGCATAGATGCATTTACTAGTTTAAGCCACCAATCATTCCCATAAGCCGTTTCATTCGCTCCAACAAATCATCATAGGTTATTATCTTTACCTTACGATTCACATTTAATGAAAACAAAATTTGTTTTTGGTCTTCTGAGAGGTCTTTTGAGCGACCAATAACGACAAAACCTTCAGGATTATACTGATTCGTTAACCATTTCGGTGCATTATTTGTCCCTAATCTAATTTCGTTAATCCAGTCTTCCACTTGTTGAGATGCATGAGTAACTTTTTTTCTTATACGGTTGGACTTCGTAAATATTTTATCACTATGACGCTCCAGCTCAACCAATACTACTTTTTTGTCGACTTGCTCATAACGTATAACTAAGTCTGATCTATAGCGACCTATTCTAACTTCGCTGAACATAGAGGCCATATGACTATCTAAAATTTGTGGATTTTTATTTAAAAATTCATGTAGCTCTTTTTCTTTTGTCGATCTACTACCAATTAGTCTACAGAAATGAACAAATCTATTTTCCAGTTTCGTAGAATCAGAAATTTTGGGGCATAAACTAGATATTTTCTCTCTAAGAGCTTGTTCTTTAGTTTTAATAGGAATACCTGAGTCTTCAATTTCTTCGACACCTATCGGAGGCATCAACTCTCCTCCTCCCTCAGACAAAACTTTCACATCAGTGTTCTTAAATTCACCTAATATTACCGCTGGAACCATACTAATATCCATTGCTGCATAAGCAAGGTATACAGGATAATCGTCATCAGTTATGAAAACATTACCATCTTCATAGATAAGCAACTCAGAGAAAGAAAAGCCAAAATCACACACTTTGTTAATGTAAGACTGAATTCTTTCTTTCGGAATAGATAATGCGTATTCAATATCACGTGGCTTAATAATATTTAATGGAACTTCTGCTTTATAGCATTTTATTTCATTTTTATGAGCCTTAACTATTAAATCTAATAAATAGTCATTATCAGTAAGCTTATCTTGTTCATCAACAATTATTAAATCTTTTGTTAATACTGGATACTCGTAACGGTGATAGGCTATTAAACATCGGAGAGCAAATACGGCATACTCATTTGATTGTATATTTTCCTTAGATATATGAATCCAGCCATTAATGGTAAAAAGAGAAACAAATGGCTCTGGTTCTTTTTTACACACTCGAATTTCTAGGCGTACTGCTTTCTTCGTTAAGTACTCTCTATCGAAAATTGTTATAGAATAGACTAAACCAGCGCCTTTAAGCTCTTCTCTTTGAATTAACACTCCTTTTTCTACATCTTGAATACGAGAAGTTATAAAGCAAAACTCAGGAAGAGGTAATGTTTCCAATTGAGATATCTTAGACTTACATTCCGCAAGCTGTGGTAAATCGCCTTCAGAATAAACTAAATCTTTTTTTATCATTAAAATTGCATTATACATATCACCAACTAAGGGGTTGGCTTGATAGTGCTCTAAAATCCAACTTTTTATTTCTTCTGAACTTCCTATCCTTTTTTCTCCTTCCGAAATCTCTAGTAGAAGCTCTCTTCTGAGCTCACTAAGCATTGAGAAAACTCCATTTTCAGATGAAGGAGTTCCTAAATTCTCTACTCTTTTCGTTACAAGTTTCATTATAATCCTTCAAAACCTGATTGACGCTATTTGCATGCTAACGCCGAATTAAGCTGCTGCCAACGCACAAAGTCATTAAAAGCAATGCACCGTAATCACTAAACCCATTTAGAGCAGATTCAGCCACGCGTTGGTAGTCAGGCTTGAATTTCTTGTTAGGTTTTACTGTTTAACCTGCACCAACTTGGCAAAGAATCCCGCTAGATTAACGCATTGCGCTGAACCATTTCCAAGTAATTCACTCAATTGGGCAGACAAATGCGAGCAACCTAAAAACAAATGATTAAGTCAGTTTAATCGGTTAACTTAAAACGATTTTGAGTCAGTGAAACTTTCAACCAACCTACTCCATTTTCCAATGAAGCAACCCACGAATTTTGGCATGAGACACAGGTAAAGAAACGTGATGATTTGGATAGATCAAGCCAGCTTGCTGAAAGCCGTAAACGAATAGCCAGAGAAATCCCCAAATCTTTTCCCCAAAAATGATGCTTTTTTCTTCGTGAACCTAACGCCCAATTAAGGGGTGAACAACGCCACCACCCAACCTAACGCATTGTACCGTAAACACTATATTTCAAGTAAAAGCAAAAGTGCCAAGCGTTGAGAATCCCTCTTAAATTGCTTGTTATGTTTCAAGGCGGGAAAATACATCCTGTACCTTTCTTTTATTTACATAAAATTTGTGTTCGGTTTGTGTTGTTACTATTAGCCGACCGAATTGTTGAGGGCATTGGCCACCAAACTGAGATCGAGTCATTGTAAACCTAAACTTTTCACCAGGCTCCAATGCCTGATGTGCCAAATGCCTACCGCTAGTTCCATCAACAACTAGGTTTGAGATTATTTTTGTTAAACCATCTGAAGTACGAATACGTTGATCGTTTTCTATTTGTATGTTTGAAATATAAACCTTCATGAGTGAATGGTTTACAATGTCCAGAGCTACTGCGTTTACAGTAGGCGACAGCTCTGAATAAACAGTAATAGGTTTCATTCTTAATTTGAGTGTTGGTTTTCCAATTCTATCATTAAGAAAATTCAACCCTGAAAGAGTCATAAAAAGGGTTATAGTACTTAGAATTGACTCATAGTGTACTGAATCAGTCTGCCAGTTCATCTTATAACACCAGATAGTCGAAAGAATAATCGCAATTATATTTAGAGTTAGTGCTAAAAAAATTCTAATGTTAATAGTGCCACCCTCAATTAAAATGAAACATAACGCCGCATTAAGTGGTGAGCAACGCAGACCACTGAACTTAAAGTATTGTGCTGTAAACACTTAAGCCGAAGCAAACCGAAAATGCCGAGCGTTGGGAATCCGTCTTAAATGCTTTGTTATGCATTTTTTCCACCTAACACAACATTACTAATGGATAGATCCGGCAACTTAATATGCATTTTGTTTAAACAGATATCATAGCCATCATACGAGAAATAATCGCTAAACTTGTATTCCGTTTCTTCCTCTGGGTCCACAACATAAATGTCATTTGAAACTTTAAAGACTAATACCCAATGAAGAAACTTTTGGGCGTGGATAAGGACAATCGAAACGCCGGTTTCAAACTGTTCTACCGATTGATCGTTCAGTTTAAACCGAGTAGTTCGTAGACCTTGCTCTGAAAGGTACGATTGAAGCTGTCCAATTTTAGTTCTAAGGTTTACATTCGGTTTTTCCAATTGATTTTCCGCCAATTTCGGAAATAAGAACTTAATACAAGAACTATATTGTTCATGCGCTGAGCCTTTATTTAAGCTTGCTAACATAGCAACACATGCAACACCACAACTAAAATCATGTTCTTGCTTAAATATTCTCAGAATCATAATGTTACCTTCTAATGCATAACGCCCTGTTAAGGGGTGAGCAACGCAATACCGAAGCCGCTGCATACCACCTTAAACACCAAAACCAACGCATAGTAAAAATGCCACGCGTTGTGAATCCCTCTTGAACAGTTTGTTAGGTGCTTACAATCCCGGGTACTTTCCGTCTGAATCGACATAATCAACGGCTTCTAGGAACCACTTACCATTATTACTTTTTATCATCCTATACTCATAGTCCGCTACAAAACCTGTGCTGTTAGTATGCTTTGTAGTGATTATCGCTCTGTTTTCTATCATTTCTTCTGTAACGATAGTTTCATTCTCTGGGTCATGAGATGACTCAGATCCAAATGCTATTGGCTCACCAACAAAGTCTGACTGACAATATTTAGATAGTATATTCTTTTTATATAACTCGTTGGCGAGTTGCATTGCACCACCACTGTGATTAACTTCCGCTTTTCTTAGTTTATATGCTTTGTCGTTCCAGTCTTTATAATCGATCAGATACGATTTCACCAATAGCCGAGGAGATTCGAATGTATTTCGAGAGCACAATGTAATTACCCATGAGATAAAGCTATCGATAAATTTCATAAATATATATTTCTCCTATTCGCATTGGCACCTAACGCTGCGTTAAGGGGTGAGTGCCGCTCAAACCAAGTTTCCGCAGACCACTTTCACCACCAAAACCAACCGCATACCAAAAATGCCACGCGGCATGAATCCCACTTAAACGCTTTGTTATGTTTAAGGCTCCAAGGGTTAAGTTTTGCGATACCAAAGCTTAACTCAACTTATCTTTGAAAACCAAAACCAGACGCTAAAAAACTGAATTAACTAATAAATTTGAATTTACTGATATTGAGTTTTAGCGTGAAAAACCGAAAACTGGAGCTCAAACTTTGAAACTAAGATCGCGTCATTCGACTCAAAAACGCACTGAACTTTAATGAGGCAACTCTCTGAATTTTTAGCGCCCACGAATTGGAGTCCAGAAAACAGCGACCACTGAAGGTAACCTGCCGACAAGAGCAAAATTAGAAATACGAAGGAACAAAGAAAAGATGCAACCAACTGATTTTACGTGACTAAACATAACGCCCTGTTAAGTAGTGAGGCATGCACTACAAAAGCTTCCGCAACACTACGTAATCACTAAAACCAACGCAAACCAAAAATGCCACGCATGCCGAATCTACTTGAACAGTTTGTTAGCTGCGCTACCCACTTCTAGATTGTGTAATCAAAAACCACGATGTCTTCGAGCAAAGGGCGAAACACTTGCTTAAGTGCGTCGTGCTCTGGATGTGGCAAATAGTTTTGACGGCCCGCTTCGTCGGAAAACGTCATTAAAACCGAATGCGTGAAACCTTGATTTTTGCCTTCGGGGCTATCGTTTTCTCCCCACTCAACAGCGAGGACACCATCGACTTTTTCCGGCATCGCCGCAAACAAGCATCTTAACTTTTCAATTTCTAATGAGTCTGCGGATTGTTTAAATTTTATAAGCAATAAATGTCGAATCATTTTGTCCTCGATAGCAGCTAACGCCCTGCTAAGGGGTGAGCAACGCAATACCGATGCCGCCGCACACCACCCTAACCACTAAATTCAACGCATAGTAAAAATGCCACGCGTTGCGAATCCCTCTTGAGCAGTTTGTTAGTTTGCAAACCCAAGGCATTGATTTGAAGTTATTTTAAACTTTGCAAACAATAAACTTTATGTGTTTTGATGCGCTTAAGTCAGGCGTAGTCTCAAAGCGGCTGCTCAATGAAACCACGTGGAAAAAACAACGCCGCAGAAAACGAACTCACAACACCAAAAAGCGCTTTTGGAAAACCAATCTCACAATGGGGACTTTCAACAAAGTCACTGAAACCACGTAAACTTACGACACCAGAGAAAACGTCATTTCAGCGAGTAAATCGGCTTTTGTACCAACAAACTCAACGAGCAGAGTTTCAGCAAAAAAGTTCAACTCAGTTAACCCAAAAGTCGCCGCACCAAAGAACAAATCAACCGTTGAAACGATGCCAATTTTGGGTTTTCACCACGCTAGTTAACACTGAAATTGAACGCCGATATAACAATTTCGACTTTGAGCTTTTACCACTAGATCTTGCGATATAGCTGCGTTTTTCCTCTTGCAAACTAACGCTGCGTTAAGGGGTGAGTGCCGCCTAAACCAAGTTTCCGCAGACCACTTTCACCACCAAAACTCACCGCATACCAAAAATGCCACGCGGCATGAATCCCTCTTAAACGCCTTGTTATGCTTAAGCTTCAATGGGTTACGTTTGACCAGAACCAAGATTAACTCGACTTTGATTCACAAACAAAAGCCAAAACGTAGAAAACCGAAATAAATCATAGTTTTGATAGTCAGGCTCGGAATTTTGGCAAATCTAGTTTGAAGTTTGAAAACCTAGAAATGGATTTCTGATTGAGCCAACCGCCCTAACCGCGCGCTGGCCCAAAAATTGATTGAGGCAACTCTCTGAATTTCTAGCGCCAAAGAATAAGTGTCCAGAAAACAGCGCCCACTGAAGCCAACTTGCCGACAAACACAAAACTGAAAAGCCGAGGGAGCAAAGAAAAACCATAAATCACTGAGGTGAGTAGGCCACCGGAACCACCCCAGCAGCCTCTCGCAGAACCGTACGTGAACCTCTCAGCTCATACGGCTCCCATCAAGTAAAACTTCTTGCTGAACCAAATTTCCAGTGAGGAAACAATCTAGGACATTGAGCCGATAGCTTATCAAAGAACGCTACGGTTCGACTTTTGTGACATTTTAGCGATTTGAATTTCCTTCTCGCCCAACGTACTAAAGTCTTGTTGAAGTGTCTGAATACCGAGTCTAATTCGCTTCGCCTGAACTTTCCGTAGTAGTTTATCCAACCATTCAGCATTGGACTTAACCATCTGCTTAATTGCTCTAAGCTGTACTGCGTTTCCTGGCGAACTCTTAGCTCTCTGATTTGCCTTCGCATGACTTTCTTTGCTGCCATACTGACCGCAGGCAGGAATCGATTATAGAGTTGACCTGTACGTTTACACTTATTTGTTCTGGCCCTGAAGGTATACCCTAGAAAATCAAATTGTTTATGCTCTATATGCTTACCTGACCCTCGTCTAATATCATCTTTGCAGTAAACAATCTTCGTCTTAATTGGGTGCATCTCCAGTCCGCACTCCTTGAAGCGCTTCGCTAGCTCATCCCTCAACTTCTCCGCTTTCGGCTTTGTCCTTGCATGGACAAGTCCATCATCTGCGTATCGACACCATGGGTTGTCTGGATAATTCTTCTCCAGCCATTTATCAAAAACATAGTGAAGAAATAGGTTGGCAAGCACTGGGCTTACCACGCCACCTTGTGGCGTTCCTAACTCTCTTTCTGTTTGCGTCCCATCTGCTTTCTGTAACGGAGCAACTAACCACCTTTCGATGTACAGTGTTATCCATTGATAATCCCGGCTCTGACTCTCTTCAGCGAGCTGAACATGTTTCTTTACCGCTTTCATCAACAAGTCATGACGAATATTGTCAAAGAGACCTTTGATATCAAACTCTAGTACCCAATCATACTGCCAACATCGTCTTCTAGTGACTTCTATCGCATCATGAGCAGATTTACCCACTCGATAGCCGTAAGAGTCATCTAGGAAGTGATGCTCGAGCATGATTTCAAGCTTGTCTCTTACCACAGTTTGCGCCACTCGGTCGCTGACCGTTGGGATACCCAATACCCTCTCTCCACCAGACTTTTTCGGTATACTTACCGCTGCGACCGGTGTGGGAAAGTAGGACCCCGATGACATTCTGTTCCATATCTTGTAAAGGTTGTTTTTAAGGTCTTTTTCAAAGTCCTCTATCGTTACTCCATCCACTCCGGCTCCGCCTTTGTTGGCTTTTACCTTCTCGAACGCAGTCATTACATCCCATTTGGATATTGCAAAAGGTTTTGGTTGTCCGTGCGACCTCCTCCTGCCTGTCGGCAGTTGAGTCATCGTTCCAACCGACTTGACGCAATCCCTTCGCTCCACGCTCATTACAAGCCCTTCATCACTACTACGAATTGCTCCGCCCCAGTATCACGCATCGGTACTCTCATACTCATGAATTTAGTCATTTATATTTCTTCCTTTACATCGTGATGACTGGTTCCCGTGGTTCCCACAAAGAGCCTAGTGCAAAGTCATGCCCACTTTACGCCGAGCACCGCACACCCAGCATTCGGAATTTACCGGTGTACTCGTCCTGAGATAATAAAACGACCTCAGTTTTGATGCTGGTTCTAATTAACGACGCGTCCACATGGGTTCGGGATTACTCATCTCCTTGCACTCTACCTTGCCAGAATTCTATTCTGACTTTCCTTCAACGCTTCTGACCATTACTCTTAATAACAGCCACTTGAAAGTGGTTTAGAGCCGACTTCCGACAGCAGACTCTGGAGGGCCTACCTCCATCTCTTCATGAGCTTATGCTCATTCTCCTGTTTACCTTCCTTAGATAACAGGATCCTGTGCCCACGGCACACTTTTACTTGATTAAGCATAACGCCGCGTTAAGGGGCGCAGGCACGCAATACAAAAGTGACCGCATCACACCTTAACCACTAAACCCAACGCAAACCAAAAATGCCACGCGTGCTAAGTCCCTCTTTAACGCTTTGTTATGAGCCGGACTTGAGATAAACACCCACTTCTCTAAATTGAGATTTCAAATCCAGCATTTGTATGTGTGCCAGTACTATTTGGAATAGATTAAACACTGCTGCTGCAAACATGCACCCAGCCACATAGCCAGACCACATTTGTTTGTCAGGCTGGTATAACGTGTTGAAAGATAGAACAAAGAAAATGAGGCTAGAGAAACTTAATAGGTACTCATTACAACTATATAGGTACGAATTTGTCGAATAGTCATATTTGATTGTGACTTTTCCGCCTGCTCGAGCCAACTTTAGGTGCAGTGAGTTGCCTACAGTTTTATAAGATAAATCATTTCTATCAAGTACTTGTTCTACTTTTTCCAACATTCTTCAATGTCCTCCATGACTATTGGTTTAGCTATACCACTAGCGTTAGTACTGCAATTTCTACAACTGTGTACAATATGTACGAGGCTCATAACGCCCAATTAAGGTGTGAGGCACGCAATACTAATGCCGCCGCATACCACCTTAACCACTAAAGCCAACGCATACCAAAAATGCCACGCGTGCCGAATCACTCTTAAATTGTTTGTTATAAAGCGGTCATCCACCAGTCCAAGCGATAAACAATCCAAGCATTATTAAACACCATACTATTGAAGGAACTACCAGATATGTTGTTTGGAGGCTATCAAAAACATAGGACTGAAAAACAATTTGAGTGGCTACAAACAATAACAAACCTCCTAGGCAACAAAAGACATAAACCAATTGGTCAGGTAGTACACTTAGTCTAGCTGCTGTTATTCTCCTTGATACACGTATAGATTGATCAATAAAAAAGTAAAAAGTAAGAGCACACGCTAGTGTCGTAGCCATATGATCTAAGTGCCCCTGCCAAGCTGGGTCATAATTTTCAACAGACCGATCTGCAATAAGAGCTGGCATTAAGTTAATTATCAAGGTGCTTAGCCCCGTAATTATTGTAATCCAATCGGCAGTAGCACTACGTAAGTTATTCATTATTAATTTATAATCTCCGATATTTACTTTGTAAGTGTGAGCTTTATAACGCCCAATTAAGGGGTGAACAACGCCTCCACCCAAACCTAAAGCATTGTGCCATAAACACTAAATTTGAAGTAGAAGCAAAAATGCCGAGCGTTGTGAATCCCTCTTAAATTGCTTGTTATGCAATTGGCTGTTTGTCGAAGAGCTTTTGGACTACTGCTTGCCCTGTTTCTAAAGCCCACTTCCAATCTTCATGAGTCGGGACTTCTCCGTCCCACCATTCAGCATAAAAAGTTATATTGCGTAAACGTTCTAGTTCAGCCACCTCAGATTCAGTAATTTTTCCCAGTGATTCACACATTGGAATTAACTTATTTAAAGACGGTGAAACACCTAACCCGTGATCAGGAACTAACGCGACTAACCCCTTTCTCATTAACATTCTGGAAAGTACAAGCTTTAACCAATCATTACTTTCAACCGATTTATACAAGTTGTTTATAGATTTATGATCAACAGAATCACCATGCGCTACATGCTTGATAGTCTTGTTTACATCACTTTTTAACTTCTCAAGCTCTAATCCCTTCGAACCAAATTTTATTACTGAAGCGTCTTTCCAAACAAAGGTTAAAAAAGGGATTAAAAGTAGCAGGATCAAATTAAAGTCTAAAGGAGAAGTCTTAGTTTCCCATCCTATGTATATGTGCACTGTAGCTACCGCTGCCAGAATAAAGATATATACGAATTTCATTATTTCCTCATAATTGCATAACGCTGCGTTAAGGGGTGAATGCCGCATAAACCAAGCTTCCGCAGACCACTTCACCACCAAAAATCACCGCATACCAAAAATGCCACGCGGCATGAATCCCGCTTAAACGCCTTGTTATGTGTTTGAATTAACAGCTAAAGATTACCTTTTTTGACCACAGAGCGCGATAATTTATGCCCCAATGCGAAACTTACTACCGCTACAGTAACGGTAACTATTATTGAGAAAAGATAACCAACTGTTGTCGAGACACCAAAACCCCAAACGAAAGAAAATACCAAGCCCTGAAAAGCTTCGTAAGGCCAAACGAGAAGCGGAAAGTGAGATCCGTCCATGATGACGAAAACTAGGGTACTCAAAGATAAAACCGATGATAACAACCCAATGATATTGTGACGATTCATACTAGTAATCCACTAGAAACATTTTCCGCAATTCTAATTTTTACTTTTTGATTTAGAAAGATAAATTCCGGAAAGACACATAACGCCCTGTTAAGGTGTGAGCGACGCAATACCGAAGCTGCCGCATACCACCTTAAACACTAAAACCACCGCATAGTAAAAATGCCACGCGTTGCGAATCACTCTTAAACAGTTTGTTATGCTTCTGCTTTTCACCGTTGGTATTGCTTGTTAGCTTTAATTCCATGAGGTGAAACCCACCCCTCGTTTAAATAAGAATGGTAATACTCTAGAAACTCATCTTGCTCTTCGAATGAATACATTCGGTTGTTAGTGTTATCGAGCAATGCAGTAGTTACTTCTATCATTCCACTTTCGCGATAAGTTACTTGATTTACGGTCCAAGAGAAGTAATCGCCTACAATCCGGTTGTTGAACTTAACAAACTCACCAACTCTTGGCACTACCGGAAGGTGAACATTTTTGACTAAATGAACCCAATCCTTTTTACTTGCCAGATAGATACTAAATTCGATTTCTATCAATACTTTATCCTGACTCAATTAAGAAGCATAACGCCGCGTTAAGGGGCGCCGGCACGCAATACAAAAGTAACCGCATGACAACTTAACCACTAAACTCAACGCAAATTGAAAATGCCACGCGTGCCAAGT
Organism: Vibrio vulnificus NBRC 15645 = ATCC 27562; assembly: GCF_002224265.1. Lineage (NCBI taxonomy): Bacteria > Pseudomonadati > Pseudomonadota > Gammaproteobacteria > Vibrionales > Vibrionaceae > Vibrio > Vibrio vulnificus. The sequence goes on along the minus strand of NZ_CP012881.1, from coordinate 3,027,515 downwards.
CCCTCTTAAACGCTTTGTTATGCGTTGCAGCCAACATCGACACTTTGCTTCATTTGACTGCCAATTGCCAACAAGCAACCGGATAAAATGACAAGCTCAGCCATATGCGCCAAAAATGAAATAGAGCTACTCACTAAACCTCTGTCGATAAAGGGTAACAACACTTCAGCTATAACTGCCGTTGATACCATCATATACCCTACGAATTTTTGCCATTTTCTAAGCGTCCCAGCAAATTGGTGAAATGCTAGTAAATAGAACACTGAAAAAATGGGGAGCACAAACCAGGTAATGATCTCTAAACCTGTAACTAGGAACTGATTTTCATTACCTAGCACTCCAATCAGTATAGGTAGAACAAAGTTAAGTGACGAATAGGCGATCGGGTACGACAAAATGCCCAAACCTAATAATTTTGAAGCTTTAACAACTCTACTTTCCACTTGTACACCTTACTCAAGTTTTAAGGACGCATAACGCTGCGTTAAGGGGTGAGTGCCGCCTAAACCAAGCTTCTGCAGACCACTTTCACCACAAAAATCACCGCAAACTAAAAATGCCACGCGGCATGAATCCCACTTAAACGCCTTGTTATACGTGGATTTTGTAGGTTAAGTCGGCGACTTCGTCACCTGTAATGCCTCTGAAACCCCAACAATGGGAAGGCTGCTCTTTAATTGTGATTTCAATATCAACGGGGGAAATGCCTAATCGAGATTCAATGTTACTAAAAAGCGCTTTGATCAATGCCTTTTTCGTTTCTACTTTGCGACCTTCCATCATGTTTACTTCAATCACCGTGTAGGCATCAGTGCGACCACTAGGATAGTAAAAATCACTTTTATCAAGCGGAATAAACCTGTGAGCTCGTTTATCCTCGGGCAAGCCTAGAGCTTGAGTCATTGAGTTCTGAATCACATCGGACAACTCAGCTTTAATTGGATTCAAATGATCTTTTATTCCGTATATGACGACCACGATTTCTCCTTAAACGTATAACGCCGCATTAAGTGGTGAGCAACGCAGACCACCGCACCTAAAGTATTGTGCCGTAAACACTTAAGCCGAAGCAAACTGAAAATGCCAAGCGTTGGGAATCCGTCTTAAATGCTTTGTTATGTATTTTTTAACTCCGAAGCTTATATAGATCCTTATCTCCTTGGCACTTAAAGAAACGTGCGAAGGCAAAGAATGCTATCGCACATGCATAAGCTAGAAGAGATTTGGTCATTGGTAACTTTTCATCCAATAAGAAGCCAGAAGCTATACCAGAAAACAGAAGCGCATAAAAAAGCATAAATATCATGTACATGTAATACATGAATAAAGAGACTGAAAGAAACACCTTATTTTCAGAAAACTTATAATCGTAAGGTGAGCTCATTGCTTCATTGATTTTTGGTTTAGCTGCTGAAAAGCCGGAATTTATCAACTTTGCTAGTCTTATCACCTTCGGGCTGAATATAACAAAAGCCAAGAAGTAGACAACGCTCAGTAAGGTTATAAATACTAACAAAGCGTTAGCTAACCACCCCAGCTTAGCTTGCTCTAACAACTGAAGAAGTTGTATCAATGAACCCAATAGATCTGGCATCTTTCTCCTCCTGATACATAACGCCGCGTTAAGGGGTGAGTGCCGCCTAAACCAAGTTTCCGCAGACCACTTTCACCACCAAAACTCACCGCATACTAAAAATGCCACGCGGCATGAATCCCTCTTAAACGCCTTGTTATGTTTAAGGCTCAAAGGGTTAAGTTTTGCGATACCAAGAGCTTAACTCGAGTTACCTTTAAAAACCAAAATCAGACGCTAAAAAGCTGAATTAACTCATAAATTTGATTCTAATGATTTTGATTTTTAGCGTGAGAAACCGAAAGCTGGAGCTCAAACTTTGAAACTAAGACGCTTTATTCGACTCACAAACGCACTGAGCTTTAATGAGGCAACTCTCAGAATTTTTCGCGCCCACGAATTGGAGTCCAGAAACCAGCGACCACCGAAAGCCAACTTGCCGACAAGACCAAAATTGGAAATGCGAAGGAACAAAGAAAAGATGCAACCGGCTGATTTTACGTGATTAAACATAACGCTGCGTTAAGGGGTGAATGCCGCATAAACCAACTTTCCGCAGACCATTTTCACCACCAAAACTCACTGCAAACCAAAAATGCCACGCGGCATGAATCCCTCTTAAACGCCTTGTTATGCTTAAGCTTCAATGGCTTACGTTTTACTAAAAACAAGATTAACTCGACTTTGATTTACAAACAAAAACCAAAACGTAGAAAACTGAAATGAATCATAGTTTTGATATTCAGGTTCGGGATTTTGGCAAATCCATTTTGAAGTTTGAAAACCTAGAAATGGATTTCTGATTGAGCCAACCGCCCTAACCTCGCGCTTACCCAAGAATTGAATGAGGCAATTCTCTGAATTTCCAGCGCCAAAGAATAAGTGTCCGAAAAACAGCGCTCACAAAAGCCAACTTGCCGACAAACACAAAAATGAAAAGCCGAGGGAACAAAGAAAAACCATAAACCACTGATTTTACGTGATTAAGCATAACGCTGCGTTAAGGGGTGAGTGCCGCACAAACCAACCTTCCGCATACCACTTTCATCACCAAAACCAACCGCAAACCAAAAATGCCACGCGGCATGAATCCCGCTTAAACGCCTTGTTATGTAGCTAGTCACCGCCACCAAAATCAAGAAAGTTTACTCCACCGGAACTATCTAAAGTCGTGTTCGTAACTTTACATTTTGGTGCCGAATTTACCTCTGCATATAACAGGTAACTTTCAAACGAAGGAACTTCCGACACGTTAAATAAGAGCTCACCAACAGACTTTTGAAACTCTAACAAGTCGCCTAAGTCTTCTTGTAACTCGATAGCCAACTCATTGCTGTATGGCAGCAACATGCCGTAAGAAACTGACTTATAAAACTGGTCATCACTGCGCTTAATCTCGCTCAATGCCCAACTAATTTCCTGAAAAGAATAAACGGGCTTTTTCCCAAACTTGGCACACAGTTTCGGAGCCACATCTTTAGCTACTGACTGAACATAAGACTTTTTATTCAAAAAGTTAAGCACACCGAATCTCCTTGCTACATAACGCCCAATTAAGGGGTGAGCAACGCTACCACCCAAACCTAAAGCATTGTGCCATAAACACTAAACTTGAAGTAGAAGCAAAAATACCAAGCGTTGGGAATCCCTCTTAAATTGTTTGTTATGTGCCGTGGTTAGTGTTTTTCACAATCCTTTTTGTCTTTGAACAGATTAGTTAGTGCCGCTGCTTCTGTTCTTTCTAGGTCTTGATAAGCATCGAAAACATCACCATTTTTGTACCCAAGAAAGCACAGCCCACCTTGAATAATTAGGGTAAAAAATGACACAACTAGAATCAGAAATGGAATGACACCAAACATATCAAGAGACAGTAAAAGTGAAGACAATGCTATAGCCACCACTGAAATCACCACTTTAACCTTGCTGCTAAAAAACATAACACCCTCTAAAATATGAAATTTTAGCCATTCTATAAGTTAATGGTTGCACATAATGTTTGTCGCTTCACATGAAAGGCACATAACGCCGCGTTAAGGGGTGAATGCCGCACAAACCAACTTCCCGCAAGCCATTTTCACCACCAAAATCACCGCAAACCAAAAATGCCACGCGGCGTGAATCCCGCTTAAACGCCTTGTTATGCTTAAGCTTCAATGGGTTACGTTTTCTGGAAACAAGATTAACTCGACTTTGATTCGCAAAAAAAAGCCAAAAACCAAAAAACTGAAATGACTCATGATTTTGAAAATCAGACTTTGAACTTTGGCAGCTAAAACGAAAAAAGCTAAGTTCAAGTTGCTGATTGAGCCAGCTGCCCTAACCTTGCACTTGCCCAAAATTTGATTGAGGCAACTCTCAGAATTTTTAGCGCCAAAGAATAAGTGTCCGGAAAACAGCGCTCAAAAAAGCCAACTTGCCGATAAACTCGAAACCAACCAGCCGAGGGAGCAAAGAAAAACCATAAACCACTGTTTTAAAATGATTAAGCATAACGCCGCGTTAAGGGGCGCAGGCACGCACTACAAACGTTACCGCATCACACCCTAACCACTAAATAAACTGCAAGCCAAAAATGCCACGCGTGCCAAGTCCCACTTGAACGCTTTGTTATGCGCCTTGCATCCAAGCTCAACTAATACCATAATTAGGTATCTATTGGTACTAAGGACTAAGTTATGGCTAAGAACACTAGTATTACTTTGGGTGACCATTTTGACGGTTTTATTGCTAATCAAATCCAAAGCGGCCGCTATGGCTCTGCAAGTGAAGTTATTCGTTCTGCTTTACGTTTACTTGAAACCCAAGAAACTAAAATGAACACTTTACGCCAGTTGCTTGTTGAGGGCGAAGAAAGTGGAGTTGCGGATTATGACCTTGATTCGTTTATCAATGAGTTAGATAGCGAAGAGAGAAAATGAGACCATTTCAGTTAACTAACAAGGCGAAATCTGATTTAAGAGATATAGCCTTGTTTACCTCTCGACGTTGGGGTCGCGAACAGCGAAATATTTATCTAAAACAGTTTGATGACTCATTTTGGCTGTTAGCCGAAAATCCTGACATTGGTAAAGCCTGTGACGAAATTCGCGATGGCTACAGAAAGTTTCCACAAGGAAGCCACGTAATATTTTATCGTCAGATCGGCAGTCAAAATATTGAGATTATCCGTATCCTTCACAAAAGCATGGATGTGAATCCAATTTTGGGCGCATAACGCCCAATTAAGGTGTGAAGCACGCTACCACTACACTCAGATTGAACGCCGTAATCACTAAACTAGACCCAAACCAAAAATGCCAAGCGTGCTGAATCACTCTTAAATTGTTTGTTATATGGCTTACCCTAAAGATAATAATTTTGTTATCCAGTCAGCTAACTTATAGATAACCTCTAAGGTCGCATCAAATTTGTCGACCGCTGTCATAAACGTTGCGATGACAAGTAAAAAAGTTAAAAACAACATCCTGTTCTGGATACTGACTTGTGTCTTTTGAATTTCTTTTTGATGCTCTTCGTTTCGTATATTTTCTTTGGTCTGAGTAAAGTAATGAATACCTTTGCCTTTCATTTTGTATAGAGGGTTAGAGTCATTGGCATGACTGACTCTGACAATTTCTCCATCTTCTACACATGCTTCCAAGATCCAATCAAGCGATTGTGAAAATTTCCTGTGAAGCTCATAGTCAAATATGCTTTTTTGACCCAAAAACAGTTCAACTAAATCACTTTTATTAAACGTCCCTTTGGTTAAAAACTTATCACTAGACATGAGGCACTCGTATATTTCGTACTTCGAGCGCAAAGGTGTACGCAGCCTTTTAGAAATACGCCAAGAACGAAACTTTTGACGAACCTTTGAAAAGAAAATACCCATGTACATTAGGCGCAATTTGCGCCATAAAACCATTTGTACAAGCTTAGCTGGTGTACAGTGGGTGTTTTCGTCTCTCCAATAGCCTAAGTAATATGTAACATCAATGCGAGCATGTTTCAGTGCAGCTTCTGATACAAAGCATTCAGTAGTCTGGTTGTCATCTAAGAACCTGTAGCCCTTAATCAATTTATTAGCTTGCAGTCCATTTTTTAGAGGGATAAACCTATATAGTAATCTCTGACTCCCTACTCGTTCTTTGGACATTGAATTTAACTGTTCTACTGTCCCTTGAGGGAAATATACATTGGTCTCATAAAAATCATTGTTCTTTGCAGCTTCGCTAGAAAGCGAGAACCGGCTTGGACAAGCATTCTTGGCAAAATAAGCCAAAGCCCAAAACTTTATTCGTTCAGTTATCAAAAAAACTCCTAACTTTGATTGCCATATAACGCCTTGTTAAGGTGTGAGGCACGCAATGCCGATGCCTCCGCATACCACCTTAACCACTAAAACTAACGCATAGTAAAAATGCCACGCGTGCCGAATCACTCTTGAACAATTTGTTAGCTTTCTAGCCAACGAAGTACGCTGAATCATTTTCTGCAAATAAACAATCCAACGGGTAAGGCAGCTCAAGCCTTGGCATATTACCTTTTGAAAACCATTTAAGGCATACCGTTTCATCATCGAGTGCGGATTGAGAACAACTTTCTACTACACATTTGAACATGATAACTGTGTATTCAACTTGATCACCATTTGGGTATGTAAAACTAAAACCCTCACCGCCGAATACACCAAGTAGGCGATCTACTTTTACAGCCAAACCTGTTTCCTCGCGAACTTCCCTGATCAATGCTTGCACTGGCGACTCTTGAGGTTCAATCATTCCGGCAGGAAGGCTCCATGTGCCATCTGATTTTTGCTGAAGTAGTAGCTCTTTATTTTCATTTAAAATGACACCCGCAACGCCGGGGATAAGAAGTGGCATCGTTCCAATCTTAGAACGAACCTCTTTGATATAGTCACTTGCGCTCAATTTTCCTCCTTGAAAGCTAACGCCGCGTTAAGGGGTGAATGCCGCATAAACCAAGCTTCTGCAGACCACTTTCACCACCAAAAATCACCGCAAACAAAAAATGCCACGCGGCATGAATCCCGCTTAAACGCCTTGTTATGTTTAAGGCTCAAAGGGTTAAGTTTGCGATACCAATAGCTTAACTCGACTTACCTTTGCAAACCAAAACCAGACGCTAAAAAGCTGAATTAAATCATAAATTTGATTGTGCTAACTTTGAGTTTTAACGTGAGAAACAGAAAACTAGAGCTCAAACTTTGAAACTAAGACGCTTTATTCGACTCACAAACGCACTGAGCTTTAATGAGGCAACTCTCAGAATTTTTAGCGCCCACGAATTGGAGTCCAGAAAACAGCGACCACCGAAAGCCAGCTTGCCGACAAGGCCAAAATTAGAAAGCAAAAAAATCTGCAACCAACTGATTTTACGTGACTAAACATAACGCCGCATTAAGGGGTGAACAACGCAAACCACCCAGCCTAAACCATTGTGCCGTAAACACTAAAGCTAGTTCAAACCAAAACTGCCTAGCGTTGTGAATCCCTCTTGAATGCTTTGTTAGTTGCCAAGCCCAAGGCTAGGATTTGGAGTTTATTACCGCTTTGCCGACACCGTTTTTACGTGCTTTGAAAAACTAATATCAGGCGCAGATTCAAAGCACCTGTCACTGAAACCACTTGGAACATACAGCGCCGTAGAAAACGGGCTAACAACACCAACAAGCTCCTTTGAACAGACAATGTTACAGAGCTAACTTTCAACACATAAATCGGTTTCTGAAACAGTAAACCCAAACCACAAAAATAACCGAAGCGTGATTTTAACAAACCCAAAAGCTTTAAACTGAAATACAAAGCCGGGGAAAGCACGTGGACAGTAGCCTTAAACATTCTGGCTTTAGCTACGTTTTTCTCGTTGGCAACTAACGCCGCGTTAAGGGGTGAATGCCGCACAAACCAACTTCCCGCAAGCCATTTTCACCACAAAACGCTCTGCAAACCAAAAATGCCACGCGGCATGAATCCCTCTTGAACGCCTTGTTATGCTTAAGCTTCAATGGGTTACGTTTTTCTGGAAACAAGATTAACTCGACTTTGATTCAGAAACAAAAGCCAAAACTTAGAAAACCGAAATGACTCATAGTTTTGATATTCAAGTTCGGAATTTTGGCAGATCTAGTTTGAAGTTTGAAACCTAGACATGGATTTCTGATAGAGCCAACCGTTCTAACCTCGCGCTTACCCGAAAATTGATTGAGGCAACTCTCTGAATTTTCAGCGCCAAAGAATAAGTGTCCGAAAAACAGCGCTCAAAAAAGCCGGTTTGCCAACAAACACAAAACTGAAAAGCCGAGGGAACAAAGAAAAACCATAAACCACTGATTTTATGTGATTAAGCATAACGCTGCGTTAAGGGGTGAGTGCCGCCTAAACCAACCTTCCGCAGACCACTTTCACCACCAAAACTCGCCGCATACCAAAAATGCCACGCGGCATGAATCCCGCTTAAACGCCTTGTTATGCTTAAGCTTCAATGGGTTACGTTTTCTGGAAACAAGATTAACTCAACTTTGATTTACAAACAAAAACCAAAACGTAGAAAACCGAAATAACTCATGATTTTGAAAATCAGACTTCGAAATTTAGCTGCTGATACTCAAAAACCTAAGATCAAATTGCTGATTGAGCCAACCGCCCTAACCTCGCGCTTACCCAAAAATCGATTGAGGCAATTACCTGAATTTCCAGCGCCAAAGAATTGATGTCCGAAAAACAGCGCTCAAAAAAGCCGACTTGCCGACAAACACAAAACTGAAAAGCTAAGGGAGCAAAGAAAACCATAACCCACTGATTTTACGTAATTAAGCATAACGCCTTGTTAAGGGGTGAGCAACGCAATACCGATGCTGCCGCATACCACCCTAATCACTAAAACCAACGCATATTAAAAATGCCACGCGTTGCGAATCCCTCTTGAACAATTTGTTATGTGAACATGCAAAGTCAGTACCCAATATCTAGAATCAAAAGCAACGTTAATATAAAAGGAGGCCAGTACCATATGCTCCCTTTCCATTTACGAACTACTAAAGTTTGATACAACAAAGCGACAATAAATACTAGTTCTAGAAAAAGCTGGAAAGGAAAGAGCAACAATGAGTAAACCATCCCATATCCAGGAGCTTGACCTGCTTCACTAGGGTTACTCATTACACCGGCGATAAAGTGCTCGAAATACAAGTAAATGAAATGGTTCAGTGTTAGTGCAACTAAAACAAACCTCACAATGCTCACGCTCCAAGTTTATGATTTGAAATAGTATTTGTTCCAGTTCAGAAACTGTCGAGCATCATATTTTCATAAACTCGACATCAATCTCAGTTTTGTTCACATAACGCCCAATTAAGGGGTGAACAACGCTACCACCCACACTTAAAGCATTCTGCCATAAACACTAAATTTGAAGTAGAAGAAAAAATGCCAAGCGTTGTGAATCCCTCTTAAATTGCTTGTTAGATGCCAGATCGCTGAACCTAATTTAGTAGTGGTAACGACATGAAATTATCGTTATCGCTTGATCATCGACTGCATAAACAAGCCTATTCGTATCATCAATACGACGAGACCAAAAACCAGATAAGTTCTCTTTTAACGGCTCTGGTTTACCGATGCCATCAAATGGAGAGCGCTTAACATCATTGATGAGTTTATTGATGCGCTTGAGTGTTTTCTTGTCTTGAGTTTGCCAATACAGGTAGTCATCCCAAGCATCATCAGTCCACGATAATAAACGTTGACTACTACTCATCAATTAACTCTCGTGCTGTTGTTTTACCAGCACGGTACTGTGCTATCGAACGGTTTAGGTGTTCAGCGTTTTTAGGAGAGCGTAGTAAATGAACTGTTTCCATAAGGCTATTGTAGTAGTCTAAAGACATAACCACTGCATCCTCAGAATCACGGCGTGTAATAACTGTTGTATCAGCATCATTAACTACACCATCTAAAACAGCTTTGAGGCCATTTCTAGCTTCAGTAAAAGATACGATTCTCATAAGAACCTCCACATGTACATTTAATGGAACAAGTATAGTCCTCTTCACTTTACTTGTACAGTAAATTGAACATGCAATATTGATAAGGCAACTAACGCTGCGTTAAGGGGTGAATGCCGCCTAAACCAACTTTCCGCAGACCACTTTCACCACCAAAACTCACCGCATACCAAAAATGCCACGCGGCATGAATCCCTCTTAAACGCCTTGTTATGTGTTTGAACCTATTGATTCAGCAATAAGTCTGTTCATGCGGTCCTTAACCGATTTATTAGGCCATGGCTCAGCCAAAACCCAAATTGGAACGGATAAGCCAGCTTTTGTATGCGAGTAAACTATATACAACAACACTGTGGTATCTGTTGGCTCTAAATTATTGAGTTTTAGCGATGTATTAACAGCTTCTAGATATAGACCATTTTCCATCTGTCTTGCATACATTTCATTGAGTTCGTTCCATTCTTTTATCGGCTCAGCAGCAAGACAGTTTAGAGAAAGTAGACACAAGAAAAGATTGATGAATTTTGTCATAGATTCCTTTACACATAACGCCGTTGTAACCGGCAAAAAATTGTTGGCTATAATTTGCGAGGCACGCGCAAAGCCAACAAGTTTTTTGTCCGCGTTGACGACCTTGTTATGCGTTTACACACCAATTTAAAAGCGCTTGCGCCTGCACCAATAAGCCAAACTTAAAATTAAAAAACACCCACCGAACCAAAAATTACAAAGAAGCGCACGACTGGTGAATGATGATTCTGGTCACAGTTTCAATTGAAAAGTGAAAAGCCAAGACCAACATAAAACTTAATTACGCCACTGTACCCAAAAGCTTATTTGAAGAAAAGACTTGAGGTAAAAACCGCTGTAAAGATAGCGGCTTAAAGTGACGCATAACGCCCCATTCAGGGGCTTTTAATTGTTGGCTAAAATAACGAACGCAGTGAGGGAAAGCCAACTGTTAAAAGTCCCGTCACTGTAATGGCTTGTTAGGTAACTTTTTTCTCGCCTGTAATCTTAATTAAAGCCGTAGCGATGATTAATTCTAAAAATGCGAATATCATCTGCATAGACGAAAAAATACCGCTCTGAATATGTAAAGGCGCTTCACCTCTAGGAAATGGTTTTGTTAAATGAATAAAGTAAAAAAAGTTAATGCCTCCATAGATCACAACTAAGGCTAAAACTAATAGATATTTACCTTTAGTTGCTGAAAAGATATGCATTAAATTTCCGTTATTGTGAACAGGGGTCGTTTCGTTGCACATTTTAACTAGAGGGAATGCTAATCCTATTACAAAAACTTGAGGAATGAAAATAGCAGCTTCAGAAAGCTCAATACTGAAGTGACTGCAAAGGTTTATAAAAACAGTCGTACAAAAGCCCAAAAGTGCTAAGCCGGAAAATATGCGAAGGGTTGAAGTTTTCATAGTTACCTAACGCCGTTGTAACCGGCAAAAAAATGTTGGCTAAAATGTGGAGCGAAGCGTAACAGCCAACAGTTTTTTGTCCGCGTTTACGACCTTGTTATGCGTTAACACACTAATTTAAAAGCGCTTGCGCCTGCACCAGTAAGTCAAACTTAAAATTAAAAAACACCCACCAAACTCAAAATTGCAAAGAAGCGTTTGGCTGGTGAATGATGATTCTGGTCACAGCTTAAATTGAAAAGCGAAAAGCCAAGACCAACATAAAACTTAATTACGCCACTGTACCTAAAAGCTAATTTGAAGAAAAGACTTGAGGTAAAAACTGTTACAAAGACAGCGAGTTAAAGTGACGCATAACGCCGCATTAAGGTGTGAGCGGCGCTTGGCTATACTTGAGCGAAGCGAAAAACGCCAAGCGTTGCGAATCACTCTTAAATGCTTTGTTAAATGGCTTGAACTACTTATCATTCGCTGATTGCTTCAATGATTGAAGCTCAATTACAACAAATAGACACATCCCTCCAAAAATCAATATAAAGAACAAAAAACCCAACTTAATATATATAGACTTCTTAAGTTCTATGTTTTCAGGAGAAAGTATCGTTAGTTTCTTTCCTTTTAACTTGGGGTATTTCTCATAAATCGAACTAATGTAATTATCTCTATAATCAGAGTCGGGGATCAATTTAAAGTACTTAACATCAGAAAAGTCATAACTATTCACATGTTGCCTTGACATATGTCTTAGGGCGTGAATGGAAGAATTCAGCATTGTCTCGCTTGAATTTGCTTTAATATCCTGACTAAAAGGAAATACAGCCCAGACTGTCATACTTATATTTAAAGGAACTGAGACGTGATTTGAAATTGAAATTATAGAACCACCCCTAGCAGATCTACTGTTAAGGCTAATTTTATCAATAATCTTGTTCCTCATGACATTGTAGTTCTTTAAAGTTATGTTTCCTTGGTGTGAACTTGAATTCAGACTATAGGGGTCATTGTATGATTTAACTTCATTTGAACAACAACGAGGTAGGTCTTGTACCATTGTGATTAACATAGAAAGATAAAAAACCATGATAATAAGAACTAATGAACGACTAAAATTACCTTTATATGTAAGTATCCCTAACGGTTTTACCATCACGATACAAAGAGCTGCTGACAATAAAAACGGGAAACTGGATAAGTAAAAGTGGCGATTAGCCAAAGTGCTAAGCTGCTCACCAAACAACCAATTCACTAGTATTAAGCTACTAAGGGTAAAAAAAACCAGTTTTACAAATGGTATATAGATAGCTTTAGTTTTCTCCGAAAAATTATCCACTTGTACTCCTTTACTATTCTTGTGATACCAAAGCTAAATGCCATTTAACGCCGCGTTAAGGGGTGAATGCCGCATAAACCAAGCTTCCGCAGACCACTTTTACCACCAAGACTCACTGCAAACCAAAAATGCCACGCGGCATGAATCCCTCTTTAACGCCTTGTTATGTGTGTGTTCTACACGCTACTGACAATTTCTGACTCGAGAAAAGTATAGAGTAATCGCCACATTGAACCGTAAGGGATATACCATGATTACTATTGATTCTATCGTGCTTTACGTCGAGAGCATTCAAACAAGCCAAGAGTTTTACGAAAAGATTTTACCCTGCAAGGCTAAGGCGCTTTCACCTACTTTTGTTTCATTTAAATTGCCAGATGGCCCACTATTAGAACTTAAACAACTTGCTCACTGCAATCCGAGTTCAAGCATTACTGGCGGCGGCACAGAAATTTCAATTTTGATTAAAAACAGAGATGCTCTGCATTGCTTGTTCCAAGACTGGAGTAATAAAGGTATTCAGTTCCTGTTGGAGCCAATCGAGCAAATTTACGGCATAACATTTGTTGCGATTGATCCTGACAACCATAGAATTCGCGTATTTGCCGAGTAAACACATAACGCCGCGTTAAGGGGCGCAGGCACGCAATACAAAAGCTACCGCACAGTGCCGTAACCACTAAACCCAACGCAAACTGAAAATGCCACGCGTGCCAAGTCCCTCTTTAACGCTTTGTTATGTTTAAGCTTCAAGGGCTTACGTTTTACAAAAACCAAGATTAACTCAGCTTTGATTCGCAAACAAAAGCCAAGAACTAAAAAACTGAAACGACTCATAGATTTGAAAAACAGACTTTGAATTTCGGCAATCAAGCCCAAAAACCTGTGATCAAAATATTGATTGAGCCAGTCGAACCAACCTCGCGCTTACTCGAAAATCGACTGAGGCAATTCTCTGAATTTCCAGCGCCAAAGAATAGATGTCCAGAAAGCAGCGCCAAATGAAGCCAACTTGCCGACAAACATAAAACTCACAAGCCAAGGGAGCAAAGAAAAATCATAACCCACTGATTTTTAGTGATTAAACATAACGCCGCGTTAAGGGGTGAATGCCGCCTAAACCAAGCTTCAGCAGACCACGTTCACCACAAACATCACCGCAAACTAAAAATGCCACGCGGCATGAATCCCACTTAAACGCTTTGTTATGCTTAAGCTTCAATGACTTACGTTTGACCAGAACCAAGATTAACTCGACTTTGATTTACAAACAAAAGCCAAAACGTAGAAAACCGAAATGAATCATAGTTTTAATAATCAGACTTGGGGTTTTGGCAAATCTAGTTTGGAGTTTAAAATCCTAAAAATGGATTTCTGATTGAGCCAGCCGCCCTAACATCGCACTTGCTCAAAATTTGATTGAGGCAATTCTCTGATTTTCTAGCGCCAAAGAATCAGTGTCCGAAAAACAGCGCTCAAAAAAGCCAACTTGCCGACAAACACCAAACTGAAAAGCTGAGGGAACAAAGAAAACCATAAACCACTGATTTTTACTTGATTAAGCATAACGCTGCGTTAAGGGGCGCAGGCACGCAATACAAAAGCTACCGCATAGTGCCGTAACCACTAAAACCAACGCAAACTGAAAATGCCACGCGTGCCAAGTCCCTCTTTAACGCTTTGTTATGCCCGCTCAACTACTTGTTGAGATACGAATAATTACGCCAAGAATGGATACCGCCAAAGCCAAGATTGATATCCAGATTGAAATACTGAATTTCCTCTCCTGCCTACGCATATCTATCAACATTAGCAAATGGTGATAACACTGAAACCACTCCTTTGAGTAGTCAGAGCTAGCGCCATAAGGCTCTCTATTTCCTTCAGCGGTTTTGGTGTACGGATAGTATGCATATAGCTGCCTGAGCATTGTTTTGAGCTCTTGATGTGAAAGTTCAGACGTCTCAGGGTCGAAAACCTTACACTTGAAGTTATTTACTTCTGCTATTGTCGCCATTCAATAAAATCTCTACCTGATTGTGAGCCCATTAGGGCATAACGCTGCGTTAAGGGGTGAGTGCCGCCTAAACCAACCTTCCGCAGACCACTTTCACCACCAAAACTCGCCGCATACCAAAAATGCCACGCGGCATGAATCCCGCTTAAACGCCTTGTTATGCTTAAGCTTCAATGGGTTACGTTTTCTGGAAACAAGATTAACTCAACTTTGATTTACAAACAAAAACCAAAACGTAGAAAACCGAAATAACTCATGATTTTGAAAATCAGACTTCGAAATTTAGCTGCTGATACTCAAAAACCTAAGATCAAATTGCTGATTGAGCCAACCGCCCTAACCTCGCGCTTACCCAAAAATCGATTGAGGCAATTACCTGAATTTCCAGCGCCAAAGAATTGATGTCCGAAAAACAGCGCTCAAAAAAGCCGACTTGCCGACAAACACAAAACTGAAAAGCTAAGGGAGCAAAGAAAACCATAACCCACTGATTTTACGTAATTAAGCATAACGCCGCATTAAGGTGTGAGCAACGCTACCACGAAACCCGACCATACCACCGTAAACACAAAACCCAACGATTGAATGAAAAATGCCAAGCGTTGGGAATCACTCTTAAATGCTTTGTTAGCTTTGTGCAATAAACTCACTAAGAGCTTTCGTTCCTCTGTGTTTATATACCTCAAGATAACACAGGCGATACACATTGTTTGTACTGTATGCATTGTGCTCGGTAGCAATCGAGTCAATGTGAATAAACTTCATTGCAACAAGTAAAGACAGAGCTGATTTTATATCGTTACGTTGTACAAACGCATATTCTGATATTTTGTCATAACCTAACATTGTGTGATTTGTCAGATCATCTCGGAACGCTACTAGAACTAGATAAATTTTTAGAGCATTCAGCTCCGATTTGCTTCTTAGTTTAAAACTTTTGAATGCCTCCACATGAGATAGATTTTTGTCATATAGCCCTTTCGCAGGCAATTTTGCCCAACCGCTATAATTAAGATAGCCAACCACTTCATATATATTTATTCGCCCTACAGTAGTTCGCTTCACTAAGTCGTAACGCTCAAGCACATTAAGACCTTTCGAAACTTTAGTCCGACTTATGTTTGTTAATTCACAAAGTGCCTCATAGGAAAGACTGACCGTTCCTGCTTCACCATTGAGGAGGCTATTTTGCTCGTTAACATGATGTACTAACACCATGTAGAGCATTAGTGCTGCTATATAGTCTGATTTGTTCTCACCTGACCAAGTCATGTATCTAAGAGGCGAATCACTCGCCTCCACAAATACAGAAGATGGCATTTTCGACCACTCTTTCACTTATTTACCCCCTCTTCCCTCACTAAGCACTGATGAAATAAGGCGCAAAGCAACTAAAACAACCAGTAAAGACAAGCCTGCAATAACTAAGGCTAGTTTCTCTGTCGGCAACCCTAAAACAGAACTAACTACCTCTAAAACACCATCCATAGGACACCTCAAATCAATTTCAATACAAAAATTTTAAATTGGTATGGATATTCTTTCTAGAGACAGTATTTAGAAATACAGATATAAATTCAGGATAATTCCTTTTTATACAGCAACTTAACATATAACACATAGTACACAAAGGGAACCAAACCAGTACATAAAAGACTGTAATAAGGAAGGAAAGCCTGCAATAACGAACGAAAAACGAGCTCAATAGTACATAAACAATGGTTACGATGAAAAGCTAACGCCCGCTTAAGTGGTGAGCAACGCAATACGATGGTTCCGCAAACCACCTAAATCACTAAAATTAACGCATGGTGGAAATGCCACGCGTTGCGAATCCGTCTTAAAGCGTTTGTTAGGCAAAATTTTATCGGAATCTGCCATAACAGATCTCTTCAAATGTACCTATCTCAACCTTGCCTTTTTCAGTAATTTGAACTTGGTGTTGAGCCACGGAACACCAGCCATAAGATTCAACCAACCGCACTTCTCGTTGCACCTCTTGTACATCTAGCCCTAGATTTTCAGCAAATTTGACTAATTCGAATGATGTATCCGAATAAAGAAACAACGTAATTCGCTTGCCGGCTTCCCCTAACTTTGTATACCGGTATAACGGTTGGTTGTCGATTTGCTCTGCAATTTGCTCGGTTAAAGCCTCAAGATCATGGACTCTTCCTTGTAAAGCCCGAACAAAGTTATCTTCATTACTGTAGTCTGATGGTGCATACAGTTTCGTATGATGTTCAGTCACTAGTCGATAAAACACATACAACACTAAACATGGAAACAAAACTAAAAATAGAATTAATATCCACAATAAGCTCACTTCTAAATCTGTTTGAGAAGCAAACAAACCTGCAATCGCATACACAAAGACAAAAGCCAATGCGATAATACCCAACGGATTCTTTGACAACCCTACCGCTGTATTTCCAAAACCACTCAAGAAACAATCCTCATTTTGCCTAACGCCGCGTTAAGGGGTGAATGCCGCATAAACCAACCTTCCGCAGACCACTTTCACCACCAAAACCAACCGCATACCAAAAATGCCAAGCGGCATGAATCCCTCTTAAACGCCTTGTTATACCAATTTTTGGCCAGTCATAAGCAACTTAACTTATAAGCCAAAACCAACTTTTGGTAACTTACGAACTGAGCGAACACCCCATTGTGATAAATCTGGCTTAGGTTGCCCCGTGAAATCACCAAGGCAGATATACCCTCGAGACAGATAACGATAAAGGAAATCTCCACCCTCTAAAGAGCCTCTTCTATCATCACCAAATGGTAATTTTATACGATCTACTCGTAGATCTGAGGCGGCTTTGAAAGCAGGATAAACGCTGGAGTTCACCGAATATGAGCTTAGATCACTTAGAAGTGCTTTATCTGACATTTGCGATGCTGTACGAGTAAAGATCATGATTAGACGTTTCTGCTGTTCTGATGAAACGATGATCATTTCCATATTGGTTTTCCTTTGAAATAAGGAAGTATATAGAAACCAAGCTTCACTCGATAGTGTTTTGAGTTGGAGCTTATTACGATCAATTGGTATAACGCCCTGTTAAGGTGTGAGCAACGCAATACCGATGCTTCCGCATACCACCTTAAACACTAAAATCAACGCATAGTAAAAATGCCACGCGTTGCGAATCACTCTTAAACAGTTTGTTATGTACGTGGTTGGTTCTATCCCCAGAAACACCCATAAGTATCGTCTTCCAATATTTCCAAGAAAGCTTCTAGAAGTTGAATCTCTGGAATTGGCTCATACGAATGCCATTTTTGGTCGGATTTCTTCCAGTAAATTTTCCACGCGTCACGCGACTTATAATATTTGACTTTGGCTACTGGGCACTCCATTTTTTCGGATGGATCATTCCACTTAGGACGTATCTCGAAGATTTCGATAACTTGCCCCTCTAACCGATACCCAATATCAAGTTGGTTGCGGATCTCTTCTGGCGGCCGACAAGAATCAAGGTACTTCTCCACTACCTTTCTATAACGCTGTTGCTCAATTTCTGAAAATGCCATATCTATCACCTAACCCTTTAATTAAGCTAAGTTTACGACCTAATTTCATACGTTGGCTAGGTAAATTTTCGAGAAAGTACATAACGCCCTGCTAAGGGGTGAGCAACGCAATACCGAAGCCGCCGCATACCACCTTAATCACTAAATTCAACGCATAGTAAAAATGCCACGCGTTGCGAATCCCTCTTGAGCAGTTTGTTAGTCGCGAGGCACCGAGCGACAATTTTAAGCCGAACTAAACTTTGCGAACAACAAACTTTATGTGCTTTGATGCATTTAAGTCAGGCGTAGTCTCAAAGCGACTACTCAATGAAACCACTTAGAACAAACAACGCCGTAGAAAACGGACTGACAACACCAAAAAGCGCTTTTGGAAAGCCAATCTCATAGTGCGGACTTTCAACAAGGTCACTGAAACTACGTGGAACTTACCACACCAGAGAAAACGTCATTTCAGCGAGTAAATCGGCTTTTGTACCCAACAAACTCACCGAGCGGAATTACAACCAAAAGCAGACTCTCGATTGCCCTGCTCTGTCAGCACCAAAGAACAGAACAACCGCGAGGACACTTGCAAAACTTTGGACTTAAAACAGCTGAAAATGAGTTTGGACCTACGACGATGAACCAGTGAACCGAACAATCAGCAGCCAAATTTTGAGCTTAAAAACATGATTTTGATTGCTAGCTTTTTCTGGCGACTAACGCCCTGTTAAGGTGTGAGCAACGCAATACCGAAGCTCCCGCATACTGCCTTAAACACCAAACGCAACGCATAGTGAAAATGCCACGCGTTGCGAATCACTCTTAAACAGTTTGTTAGGCTTTTTTTAACAAGTGCTCAAATAGAGATGTTGGTTGGTTCATTTCCTCTAATTTTTCCAAAGCACTATTTGTTGGAAGCATAAAAAATGCGAAGAGTAGAACCAATACATTTACGATAACATTTGCTACTACTATTTTCGTGGGTCTTGCGCCTTCTTTAGCATCGAAAGCAGCAAAAAAGACAAACACTAAAGCACTCGCTGCAAAGCCCGATAATGGATGAGCCCAACCGAATTGGTCCAAAACAACGAACAAGACAACTAAAAAAAGAAACCAGATCGATACCCACTTGGATACTGAAGCAGACTTTTGTTTTAGTTCTTGACCCTCTAGCTCATTTTCAACCCGTGATTTATTCTTCATTTAATTTTCCTTCGTTAATAATTTTACTGTTATAAGCCTAACGCCCTGTTAAGGTGTGAGCAACTCAATACCGAAGCCGCCGCATACCACCTTAAACACTAAAACCAACGCATAGTAAAAATGCCACGCGTTGCGAATCACTCTTAAACAGTTTGTTAGGAGTAAACAGCTTTGTACCAGTCATATTCACTATTACTATCCCAAGAGTATCCAAATTTTGAAAACAAAGCATATGAACATAGCATAGGAATGGTTTTGATAAATGCAGGAGTGTAATCAGACTTAATTCTGGTCTCAGCTCGAACTAATAGCTCACTACCTATCCCACCTCTTCGCCAACTTTCTTCAACGACCAAATTTCTAATTCGAACTTCTTCGCTATCAATTGGCGAGAACTCAATAGCTCCAATCAACTTCTCATCATCGATACACACCAATACAACAGAGTGAGAGATCCCTTTTAAAGCACTCTCTAAGCTCATAGACGATGTGCCTCCAATTTCTTTTCCCCCTTCGAATAAAGCCATTACTTCTTTAATTCGCGGGTCATCAATTTCTAGATACTTAAATTCCAACTTTACTCCTAACGCCGCATTAAGGTGTGAGCAACGCTACCACGAAAACCTAACCATACCACCGTAAACACAAAACCAAACAATGGAATAAAAAATGCTAAGCGTTGGGAATCACTCTTAAATGCTTTGTTAGGGCTTCACTCACGTAGCACAGCAAAACTATCGACTTTAATGAGTTTACTCTATTTCCGTAATCTGTTGACTCACCATGAATTACAGTATGTCTGTTTAATTTGTTAACTTCTGAACTCTCACGTTCTTTCATGTTGAATGCTATAGGTAAGCTCATCATAAATGGACTAAACAGTAACTTTTGGTAGTCGCATAGATCGGCTTCAATTATGTTTTTGCCAAACTGAGATAACTCGCTACCACGGGGGCGCATGAATAAATGCCCCTGAAACTCGCTTGAAACACAGATACCGTCTACTTGAGCAAATGCTGTAGGGACTGTTAATGAATAAAGTTTAGCTTTATGCCCTGCGAAAATATCTCTTATGACGGAACTCCGGTCTGGTTGTCCAGTAATTAGAGTCTGCTCCATACTTTCGAGGTTTGATTCATAATAGTCACACAAAATGCTATCAACTTGCTCAGGATATTCTGAAATTTTCTTAAGCACTTGCTTTTGAATTCGTAGAGGCAAAGACAGACCTACAAACCAACCATTATTAGCTAACGCGATGATAGCCTCTTTAAGTTGATCTTGCTGATTCTCAATATCATTTAATAAATCACGAAGACCCGGAGGAAACAGCTTATCTATCAGCTCAAGCTGCCGGCTTAAAGCAGGAGGAATTATGTTAATAACTGGATTAGTTACCTTTTCAATCCACTCTAGTTGCTTCCAAAAATGAGGGGGGAAGTTACCTAAATTGTCCATATTTACTCCTGAGCCCTAACGCCCAATTAAGGTGTGAAGCACGCAGCCACGATCTTAATTTGACCACCCTAATCACTAAACTTAACCCAAACCAAAAATGCCAAGCGTGCTGAATCACTCTTAAATTGTTTGTTATGCGATTTTCACAACTTACTCATACAAGTACATTTCATCTTCTACGTCAGACAAAAACTCTGTTAATTCCCACTCAAAGCCAGCTTTGTCGAAAAAATACGCCCTTTTTCGATATGCCTCTTCGGGAGCAAAAATACCTCTACGATAGCCTTGTTCAATCAGCCGGCTCTCTATAGCTTCAAGATCATCCACAACCAAGCCAATATGGTTTAGACCGTAGTTTTTATACGTTTTTTGAAAATTTTGGGGAACAAGTGAGTCTAGATGAGGCTCTTGAAGTGCAAAATAGCTTTGCTTGTTGCCCACATGAACCCAACGATGTCTATCTGAAGTTTTAACATCTTTTCGTACATTAAAGTCCGGAGCTACAATAACTAAAAATGCCAATGCAGCGTCAATATCTGGAACTGTAATATTTAAATGCTCGATCCTTGTCATATTCAAATATATCCTTTTTATCAATGAGCTAAAGTATCAACTCAAAGTAACCTAACACCTCAACTTAACCTAAGGTCAAGCTAAAATTTACGCCATCGCATAACGCTGCGTTAAGGGGTGAATGCCGCCTAAACCAGCTTTCCGCAGAACACTTTCACCACAAAAATCACCGCAAACCAAAAATGCCACGCGGCATGAATCCCTCTTAAACGCCTTGTTATGTTTAAGACTCAAAGGGTTAAGTTTGCGATACCAAGAGCTTAACTCGACTTACCTTTGCAAACCAAAACCAGACGCTAAAAAGCTGAATTAACTCATAATTTTGAACATTCTGACTTTGAGTTTTAACGTAAGAAACCGAAAAGCCGGGGCTTTAACTTTGAAATCAAAATCACTCACCTCTCCTACACTCTGGATTTCAATGAGGCAACTCTCTGAACTTTTAGCGCCCACGAATTGGGGTCCAGAAAACAGCGACCACTGAAGTTAACTTGCCGACAAGACCAAAATTAGAAAGCTGAAAAAGCAAAGAAAAGATGCAACCAACTGATTTTACGTGACTAAACATAACGCTGCGTTAAGGGGTGAATGCCGCATAAACCAAGTTTCCGCAGACCATTTTCACCACCAAAACCAACCGCATACCAAAAATGCCACGCGGCATGAATCCCTCTTAAACGCCTTGTTATATGCTTGCATTGCACCTATAATTTATGCGCACACACAATACGCATAGGTTGCTATCATGAGAAACGCATATAGTACGCAAGCCCCAAAGAAAGCTACAAACTTAAGCTTAAACAGCGAGTTACTCGCTGAGGCTAAACGCTTAAATATAAACCTTTCGGCAACAATGGAAAAGGCACTTGAGAAAGAAGTGAGTCAACGCCTGAAAGCTGAATGGTTAGAGCAAAATGCTGATGCCATTAATGCTTGCAACGAGCTAACTGAAAACCACGGACTATTTTCTGATTCTTATCGAGTATTCTAATGCCACAATTTTCGCTATACAAAAACAACGATAAAAGCACTTCAACCGCATACCCATACTTTGTTGACGTTCAAAGTGAATTGCTTGATACATTGAACACTCGATTAGTTATTCCGCTCACGCCTACTAGGTTGTTAGAGAAAAAAGCGCCCAGTCATCTATGCCCCGTAATCCATATTGATGAAGGTGACTTCGTAATTCTGACTCATCAAATGGCAAGTGTACCAACCAAAATTCTAAAAGAGCCTGTAAATGATCTAAGCACTTTTAGAGACGAGATCATCTCTGCTATCGACTTTCTGATTACTGGCATATAACGCCGCGTTAAGGGGTGCAGGTACGCACTACAAAAGTTACCGCATCACACCTTAAGCACTAAACTTACCGCAAACTGGAAATGCCACGCGTGCCAAGTCCCTCTTTAACGCTTTGTTAGGCAAATTTCCAGTTGAGAGCCTTAGCCTCATGCTCTTTAATAAAGCTGTCTTTATGGCGGCAATATACATCTATGTCATTGTTGCAGAGCGCTGCACCAGCTTTCTTTAACACACCATACTCATCGGCTACTTCAGGAAAAGCGATAAGATACTCTTTAAAAGCGATGTGTCTTTGTGCTTCATGTGAACCTGTTAGAAAGGCGTGGACTTGATGAGTTCGTTGAACTCCACCTTTTTGAAAGTAGCGCCTACCCGGGATACCAAACTCACCTTTAGCAAGATAACCTAACGATTCCATCAAGCAACTTTGCTCATCCAGCTCACTGAGACATTTAACTTCAAGCAGAATATCTATAATTGGTTTCGCACATAGACCTTCAACTGAAGTGCTACCGATATGGTGAACCCCCACCACATTTTCTTGGCTTAACACATTACAGATTAGCGCTTTCTCTCGGTTAAAATCATCAGCCCACGACGACTGAAAATCTACGACTTCAATTATTCTTAAACTCACGCCTATCTCCATTTGCCTAACGCTTAGTTAAGGGGTGACAAACAGTTGTGCGCTAAACTTGAGCGAAGCGAAAACAGCGCACTGTTTGGCATCCCGCTTGAACTACTTGTTAGAAACCACAGCGCTCAAAAAAGCTAAAGTAACAGCCCAAACCCAAGTAAACCACTACGCCCATAGCAGAATTTAACCGCCACCCAACTTTGCCTGAATAAGCCAATTGCACTTGCCTAAACTTGAGAGAAGTTGTGCATATTGGCGACACGAAAAACCTACATGGCGGGAGTGCGAAAAATTGAAAGGCAATGCGCGCGCCGAACTATTGTTTGCAGCCCGTGCGCGTGATTAGAAGTGAAACGCGTAATCACCGCTGATTGAATTGGCTGCAAACCGCCCACCGATAACTGTAAATTCCACGAAGGTTTTCTAACGCTGCGTTAAGGGGTGAATGCCGCATAAACCAACCTTCCGCAGACCACTTTCACCACCAAAACTCACTGCAAACCAAAAATGCCACGCGGCATGAATCCCGCTTAAACGCCTTGTTATGTTTAAGACTCAAAGGGTTAAGTTTGCGATACCAAGAGCTTAACTCGACTTACCTTTGCAAACCAAAACCAGACGCTAAAAAGCTGAATTAAATCATAATTGTGATTGTGCCGACTTTGAGTTTTAACGTGAGAAACTGAAAAGCCGGCGCTTTAACTTTGAAATCAAAATCACTCACCTCGCCTACACTCTGGATTTCAATGAGGCAACTCTCTGAACTTTTAGCGCCCACGAATTGGAGTCCAGAAAACAGCGACCACTGAATTTAACTTGCCGACAAGACCAAAATTAGAAAGCCGAGAATGCAAAGAAAAGATGCAACCAACTGATTTTACGTGACTAAACATAACGCCGCGTTAAGGGGCGCAGGCACGCACTACAAACGTGACCGCATCACACCTTAACCACTAAAACCGACGCAAATTGAAAATGCCACGCGTGCCAAGTCCCTCTTTAACGCTTTGTTAGGCGCGCAGCTGTAATTGGTAAAAATCGGTTTCATCGTGCTTCGGATTAGCGCAACAATATACCCAACCATTACGCTTATAGAACCTTAACGCCCTTGCGTTCGTTCTACTCACGGAAAGCACAGCACGATCACAACCAGCTCGTGCTAATTCTGTTTCGATGTAGACCTGAACTTGCTGGCTCAAACCAGAACCGCGAACTTCAGGCAACAAGTAAACCAAATGAACATAACCGGTCTCTGGCTCGGGTGAAAAGGAACGAAACTCTAACTGCCCTACCAATTTTCCATCCAACCAGATATGGATGTAAAACCAACCTGCTTCAGATTGCCTTTCTTGGATTCGTTCTCGATAACCTGCTATGAAATCATCAAAACCCGAAAAGGTCTCGAAACTGCAATAGTAAGCATCCTTTCGAGCAGCTACACAAAAATCATAATCTTGCGCCAAATTGATCACTTTAAATTCTACGTTCATCCCTAATCCTAAAGTGAATAGCGCCTAACGCCCAATTAAGGTGTGAACCACGCGACCACTACACTCAAATTGAACACCGTAAACACTGAATTAAACCCAAACCAAAAATGCCAAGCGTGGTGAATCACTCTTAAATTGTTTGTTATGTATCACCGACGATACCAGACTTTCTCTGGCTTCTGGGCTAATTGCCAATCAACATAGTCTTGCGGTGGTCGTTCTATATCGATGATATGTTCTAGGCCAAAAGGAATTTCCACACCAAACCCCAGATATACATTTTCATCATTCGGTTCAACGCAACAAGGTTGGAAATCCAGTATGCCGATAAACTTATCGCCGACAATTTCAGATACGATTAAGTACCAAAGAAAAACCATAATCCACTGATTTTTGGTGATTAAACATAACGCCGCGTTAAGGGGTGAATGCCGCATAAACCAACCTTCCGCAGACCACTTTCACCACAAAAATCACCGCAAACCAAAAATGCCACGCGGCATGAATCCCACTTAAACGCCTTGTTATGTTTAAGACTCAAAGGGTTAAGTTTGCGATACCAAGAGCTTAACTCGACTTACCTTTGCAAACCAAAACCAGACGCTAAAAAGCTGAATTAAATCATAATTGTGATTGTGCCGACTTTGAGTTTTAACGTGAGAAACTGAAAAGCCGGCGCTTTAACTTTGAAATCAAAATCACTCACCTCGCCTACACTCTGGATTTCAATGAGGCAACTCTCTGAACTTTTAGCGCCCACGAATTGGAGTCCAGAAAACAGCGACCACTGAATTTAACTTGCCGACAAGACCAAAATTAGAAAGCCGAGAATGCAAAGAAAAGATGCAACCAACTGATTTTACGTGACTAAACATAACGCCGCGTTAAGGGGTGAATGCCGCCTAAACCAAGTTTCCGCAGACCATTTTCACCACCAAAACTCACTGCATACCAAAAATGCCACGCGGCATGAATCCCTCTTAAACGCCTTGTTATGTTTAAGGCTCAAAGGGTTGAGTTTGCGATACCAAGAGCTTAACTCGACTTACCTTTGCAAACCAAAATCAGACGCTAAAAAGCTGAATTAACTCATAAAATTGACTGTACTGACTTTGAATTTCAACGTAAGAAACCGAAAAGCCGGGCTTTAACTTTGAAATCAAAATCACTTCACTCACCTCGCCTACACTCTGCATTTCAATGAGGCAACTCTCTGAACTTTTAGCGCCCACGAATTGGAGTCCAGAAAACAGCGACCACTGAAGTTAACCTGCCGACAAGAGCAAAATAAGAAATACGAAGGAACAAAGAAAAGATGCAACCAACTGATTTTACGTGACTAAACATAACGCCCAATTAAGGTGTGAGCCACGCTACCACTGCACTCAACTTGGACGCCGTAAACACTAAACTAAACCCAAACTAAAAATGCCAAGCGTGGGGAATCACTCTTAAATTGTTTGTTATATGCCTTTCGTGCGCCTATACTTAATGCGCACCATAAATACGCATAGGTAATTATTATGAGAAACGCATATAGTACGCAAGCACCCAAGAAGGCTGCAAACTTAAGCTTAAATAGCGAGTTACTCGCTGAAGCTAAGCGCCTAAACATAAACCTCTCGGCAACAATGGAAAAAGCCCTTGAAAAAGAAGTAAATCAGCGCCGTAAGACTGAGTGGTTAGAGCAAAATGCTGATGCTATCAACGCTTGCAATGAACTAACCGAAAATCACGGTCTGTTTTCTGATTCTTATCGAGTATTCTAATGTCACAGTTTTCACTATACCAAAATAACGATAAAAGCACTGCTACCGCTTACCCATACTTTGTTGATGTTCAAAGTGAAATGCTTGATACACTGAATACCCGACTGGTGATTCCATTAACACCGGTTGAAATGTTAGAGAAGAAAGCCCCTACTCACCTATGCCCAGTGATCCACATTGATGAAGGTGACTTCGTAATCCTAACTCACCAAATGGCGAGTGTACCAACTAAGATATTGCGTGATCCGGTAAATGATTTGAGCACTTTTAGAAACGAGATTATTGCTGCTATCGACTTCCTGATTACTGGCATATAACGCCCAATTAAGGTGTGAGCCACGCGACCACGACACTCAAATTGAACACCGTAAACACTAAATTTGACCCAAGCCCAAAATGCCAAGCGTGGGGAATCACTCTTAAATTGTTTGTTAGGCCTTAGCTTGAGAATGATCCCAAAACTTATAATTAAGTGAACTCTCTGTTTTATTTATTGCACTAATTATTCTATCAGCCTCTTCTTTCGAGATTTCTCCCGCTTTCATGCGTTTAATAGTACTTTTCTTTGTCTCAGCACGCTCTTTAAACCTTTGACGGTTTAGATCGATACCTTGGATATACGTTTTAGCTATAAATCTTAAAATATCAGCATGGGCAATGCAAAATTCAATATACGGTTTAACGCTAGCGGTAACATCTTCCCAGCGCTGACTTTCATCTGCAAGCTGATCAAAATCGCAAGGCTTAATAATTTTATTTGTAGGTATGCCAGATTTTTCCAAACCTGATTCAGCGTAGATTTTTCTAGCTAACTCAGAACAGTACGAATATTTTTTAGCTGGTTTTTTACTTGGAAAAATAAGGTAAGGCTGCTCTAAGTAATATGCACACATCTTCATTATGGTTTCATGATGTTTCTCACTCACTTCTTTACAACGAATAACCTGCCAATCAGCCTCTACATCATTTAATAAATCTGGAATAACTCGTGGTGAAACTCCAATTTTAGGCACAGCATCAACACAAATAAAATCCATTTGAGAAACTATCACATGGCTGGATCTTGCTTTTGAATACACACGCTTCTGAGCTTTTAATAACGCCTTTGATGTCCCCGCAGTTCCTAGAACAAGGATGATATCGCCAGGTTGCAAGGCATCGCTAAAGGTATTCAACCCATCAACAAAT